>NZ_LGQY01000145.1:0-29108 GCF_003116065.1 Azospirillum sp. TSO5
CCAAGGGGAAATCCCCCCCCCCCCCCCCGGGGGGGGGGGGGGGGGGGGGGGGGAGGCACTGCGTGGAGTCTTGGGAGAGGCACGCCGCGCGTCCCCCTCACCCTCCCCTCTCCCCGGGGGGGAGAGGGTTTGCTTCCCGATTGAGGCGCTTTCCCGTCGCCACATCGTCCAGCTCGCGCGGTGGTGCGCGTGGCAAATCGCCACGGCCAGAGCGTCGGCGGCGTCCGGGCTGCCGATCTCGCAGCCGGGCAGCAGCAGGCGCACCATCGTCTGGACCTGCGCCTTCTCGGCGCGGCCCTGACCGACGACCGCTTTCTTCACCATGTTGTTGGCGTATTCCGCCACCGCCAGGCCGGCCTGGGCCGGCACAAGCAGGGCCACGGCGCGGGCCTGCCCCAGCTTCAGAGTGGACACCGCGTTGCTGTTGACGAAGGTCTCCTCAACCGCCGCCTCGTCGGGGCGGTAGCGCTCCACCACCGCCGACAGCGCGTCGTGGAGCTGCACCAGCCGCTCGGCCAGCGGGCAGGAATCGTCGGAATGCACGGCGCCGTCGGCGACGTGGCTCAGGCGGTTGCCCGCCACGTCGATGATGCCCCAGCCGGTGTGGCGCAGGCCGGGGTCGATCCCCAGCAGCCGCACCGGCGAAGGCACCGCCGCCTCAGTTCGTCCTGCCCGCGCAAACACGGCACCCGCACTCCGCCTGCAAGACCAGCGTTCAGCTTACGCGGTCAGCTTCTGCATCAGCTCGTCGGAGATGTCGAAGTTGCCTTCGACCACCTGGACGTCGTCGTTGTCCTCCAGCACGTCCAGCAGCTTCAGCAGGCTGGCCGCGGCATCCTCGGACGGGGCGACGGTGTTCAGCGGACGCCAAGTCAGACGCGCGCTCTCGGCACCGCCGAACTTGGCCTCCAGCGCGTCGCGCACGGCGCCAAAATTCTCGACCGTGGTGGTGACCTCGTGGCCGTTCTCGTCGGACTCGACGTTGTCGGCACCGGCCTCCAGCGCCACCTCGAACACGGCGTCGGCATCCGCCGCGGCGGCCGGGTAATAGATCGCGCCGATGCGGCTGAACATGAAGCTGACCGAGTTGGTCTCGCCCAGGCTGCCGCCATACTTGGTGAAGCTGGAGCGCACTTCCGCGGCGGTGCGGTTGCGGTTGTCGGTCAGCGCCTCGACGATCAGCGCGACGCCGCCGGGGCCGTAGCCCTCGTACCGAACCTCTTCATAGTTCGCGTCGTCGCCGCCGCCGGGCGTGCCCTGCTTGATGGCGCGGTCGATGCGGTCGCGCGGCATGTTCTGCGCGCGTCCGGCCAGGATGGCGGCGCGCAGGCGCGGGTTGGCCGCCGGGTCGGGCAGACCGCTCTTGGCGGCGACGGTGATCTCGCGGGCGAGCTTGTTGAAGATCTTGGACCGCTTGGCGTCCTGCGCGCCCTTGCGGTGCATGATGTTCTTGAACTGGGAATGACCGGCCATGGGTCGAACGAGCCTCGAAACGGAAAATGGTCAATCGGGCGGGGTGAGCGCACGACACATGTAACAGGTCTGCCGCCCCACCGCACCTTTTCGGCGCGGGAGACGACACCCACGGGATTAGAAAGTCAATATGGCGAGATTGCGGCGCGGCCGGGGTCCCAGCAGAGACTCTATGCCGAGGTCACCTCAGCCCGTGCCCATTGGCAGGCCAGAATGCGGGGTCGAGCAGTTCCCCTACGCCATAGGGGCAGTCGCGGGGGAGATCCTGGTCGTACAGCCCGTCGCACTCCAGCCCCATCAGCGCCTCTTCGCGCCCGCCGCTCCAGGCGTCCGGCAGAACCTCGTCCAGGCGCGCCTTTAGGCTGGGGCTGTCCTTCAGCAGCCGCGCCAAGGACAGGCGCTGCTGGCGAACCGACCGCTTCCATCCCTCGCGCGGCCCTTCGGCCGGCGAAAGTTCGAGCTTCAGCAGATGCTCGATTACCCGTATCAGCCGGCTGAGAAGTTCCCGGCGGTCACGCCCACCCATGCTCTCGATTTCCTCGGCGAGGTTCTCCCAGTCGAGCGGCAGGTTGGTTCCCGACGCTGCCGCCTCGCGCAGGCGGGCTGCCTGCTCGATCGCCCAGGCGTAGAAATCCTCATCATGCTTCGCATGGAAGCCCATGACACTGCGCTCCGGCTATTGCATCCGTTCCGGCAAAGTCTGGCTCAGCCGCCCGCCGATGCGCAATGGCTCGATGCGGACCGCCAGCCCGGTGCGGTCGTCGGTCTCGACGTAGCAGCCGCAGACGGTGCCCTCCCCTTCCGCCGGGGACAGCCGCTCGGTCGGCAGCTTCCGCACCATCTTGGCCAGCGCCACCTCCTTCTTCATGCCGATGGCGCTGTCGTAATCGCCGCACATGCCGGCGTCCGACTGATAGGCGGTGCCCTTCGGCAGGACCATGTGGTCGGCGGTCGGCACATGGCTGTGGGTGCCCACCACCAGCGAGGCGCGGCCGTCGCAGAAATGGCCCATGATCATCTTCTCGCTGGTCGCCTCGCCATGCATGTCGACCAGCACGGCATCGACGCCCCCCGGCCCGAGGCGATGCGCCTTCAGCACCCGGTCCACCGCGGCGAAGGGGTCGTCCATCGGCTCCATGAACAGGCGCAGCAGCACGTTGATGACCAGCACCTTGCGCCCGCCGCGCGCCTGCAACAGGACGAATCCGCGGCCGGGCGTGCCCTCTGGGTAATTCAGCGGGCGGATGATGCGCGGCTGCTGTTCGATGGTGGAAACCAGTTCTTTCTGGTCCCAGGTGTGGTTGCCCAGCGTCACCACGTCAATGCCGGCCTCGAAGAACTCCTCGGCGATCTTGACGGTCACACCGTAGCCGCCGGCCGAATTCTCGCCATTCACCACGGTCAGGTCGGGGTCCAGCTTCTCGCGCAGCATCGGCATGTGCGCCAGCACCGCCTCGCGCCCGGCCCGGCCCACCACATCGCCGAAGAACAGAATCCGCATCGCCCCAACCTTCCCGAATAACTCACTTATGAATGCGGAGCGTCTCGCGCTCCGTCACGATCCAGTCCAGCCGCTCGTCATGGCCGTCCACCGGCACCGCCGGCATTTCCTGCGCGGCGAAGGCCACGCCGACCGCGATCACCGCGCCGCCGTCGCGCAGGGCATCCAGCGTCCGATCATAATAGCCGGCGCCATAGCCCAGCCGATGGCCGGAGCGGTCGAAGGCCAGCAGCGGTACCAGCAGCAGAGACGGCCGCAGCACCGCGCGCCCCTCCGCCGGCTCCCGGATGCCATAGCGGCCGACCACCATCGGCGCCTGCGGGTCCCAGTCGCGGAAGACCAGCGCGGTCCCGCGCGGCCCCGACACCGGCAGGCCGACGGAGTGACCAAGTCTCTTAAGATGGAGCAAAGCCGGCCGCGCGTCGAGTTCCGAGCCGAGCGGCCAATATCCCCCAGCGTCGCCGCGCGGCAGATGGCCGTCGCGCGCCAGTTCGGCGATGCGGTCGCGCACGGCGGTCGAGGCGAGGGAGCGGTCGGAGTCGGCGATGGCGTCGCGCCGGGCGCGCGCCTCGCGTCGGGCGGCGTCCTTGGCTTGCGGATCGGTCATCGCGGACTGCGTGCGGAGAGAAAAGGGTGGAAGGCGCCGCCTCGGCCGGTGGCCATGTGCCTATCCTCCATGGCCTGCATGAGCAGGTGGGCGCCGTGTACCCGGCCCAATGGGCCGGACAGGGACAGCTCCCTAGAGATCAAGGTTATCGGCCCTGGGGATTATTGCAGCCTGTCGAACCAGGCAGCGGTCCTTCCGTGTACCAATCTAGGCGCGCTCGAGCCGCGCGGCAACCTCTTCGATGCGTTTTGCCACACGATCGAGTTCGCCGACCACCGCGCCCTCGTCCACGGCAGGCGCGATGCCCTTGCCGGACATCACGTCCTGCAACTCGTCGGCCAGCACCAGACAGGTCATCAGCATCATCTGCGCCTCCGACCCGCTGCGCCCGCCGCCGGTCAGCCGGCGCAGCCGGTCGTCGACATAGGCCGCCAGTTCCCGCAGACGCGCTTCCTGACCGTCCTCGCACAGCATGCGATAGAAGCGGCCGTTCACTTCGATATCGACCTGGGCCATGGCGTCAGCTCTCCAGCACTTGTTGCAGTCGGGCGATGGCGACCTCCAGCCGCTGGGACACCGCCTCCGCGGTGGCCTGGGCGGTCGCCCGGTCCGCCCGCGCGGTCTCCAGCGCCTGCGACAAGTCCTGTTCGCGCCGGACCACCCGCTCATCGCGGGCCGTCGCGGCATGTTCCAGCCGGTCCACGGCGCGGCCGAGACGGTCGAGAGCGGCTTTCAGGGAATCCATGGACGTCAACCTCGACCTGTGGGCACGTCATGTTCGCCGGACATCGGTCCCGCCCCGGCTGTCGCCAAGCCGAACCGCTGCCTTATCGGAGCGCCTAGAGTTGGGCCGGCACGCCGACCGCGTCAACCGTCACGACGGACTCTTCCACCGAATGCCCATACGGAATACCGGGGCGTGACGGAAGGCCGCAGCGGATGCGACAGTGACGAAACAAAGCCGGACGGCGCGCTTCCCACACGGAAGAGGGGCCTCTGCCATACCATTTCCTACCCCATTCCCATGTTGACCTGCGGACGGCGGTTCTGCATGGTGCGCCCGTTTCGCGGCGCCTTTCGGGGCGACCGCGCAACGTCCGTTGCCGACGCCGCAACCGCGCCCGACTCCGCAGGAAACGCCAGATGTCCGCTGCCTCCGCCCAGCCCTCCCTCCACACGATGGCCAGCGCGATCCGCGCGCTCTCCATGGACGCGGTCGAGGCCGCGAAGTCCGGCCACCCGGGCATGCCGATGGGCATGGCCGACGTTGCCACGGTCCTGTTCACCCAGTACCTGAAGTTCGATCCGAAGAACCCGTCCTGGCCCGACCGCGACCGCTTCGTGCTGTCGGCCGGCCACGGCTCGATGCTGATCTACTCGCTGGCCTACCTGACCGGCTACGAGCGGATGACCATCGACGAGATCAAGCGCTTCCGCCAGCTGGGCAGCCTGACCCCCGGCCACCCGGAAGTCGATCCCAGCCTGGGCATCGAGATGACCACCGGTCCGCTGGGCCAGGGCGTCTCCACCGCCGTCGGCATGGCGCTGGCGGAGCGGATCACCAACGCCCGCTTCGGCGACGAGCTGATCGACCATTACACCTACGTCATCGCCTCGGACGGCGACCTGATGGAGGGCGTCAGCCACGAGGCCTGCTCGCTGGCCGGCCATCTCGGGCTGAACCGCCTGATCGTGCTGTGGGACGACAACCACATCTCCATCGACGGCTCGACCGACCTCAGCTTCACCGACGACACCCAGGCGCGCTTCCGCTCCTACGGCTGGAACACCATCGCCGTCGACGGCCACGACACCGACGCGGTGTCGAAGGCCATCGCCCAGGCCCGCACCTCCACCGACAAGCCGACGCTGATCGCCTGCCGCACCATCATCGGCAAGGGCGCGCCGAACAAGGCCAACACCCACGGCTGCCACGGTTCGCCGCTGGGCGCCGACGAGGTCGCCGCGACCCGCACCGCCATCGGCTGGACCCATGAGCCCTTCGTCGTTCCCGACGAGGTTCTGTCGGCCTGGCGTGCCGCGGGCACCCGCAGCGCCGACGCCTACGCCGCCTGGACCGGCCGCCGCGCCACCCTGACCGAAGGTGCCGGCAAGGCGTTCGACGAGGCCTTCGGCCGTGGCGTTCCCTCTGCGCTCACCGACACCATCGTCGCCTTCAAGCAGAAGGTCAGCGCCGAGAAGCCGAGCTGGGCGACCCGCGTCGCCTCCGGCAACACGCTGGAAGTTCTGGTCCCGGCGATCCACGAGCTGATCGGCGGCTCCGCCGACCTGACGCCGTCGAACAACACCAAGGTCAAGAACACCGCCGACGTGAAGGGCAAGGGCGAGTTCGCCGGCCGTTACGTCCGTTACGGCGTGCGCGAGCACGGCATGGCGACGCTGATGAACGGCATGACGCTGCATGGCGGCATCATCCCCTACGGCGGCACCTTCATGCAGTTCGCCGACTATTGCCGTCCGTCGATCCGTCTGGCCGCGCTGATGAAGCAGCGCACCATCTTCGTGATGACCCACGACTCGATCGGCCTCGGCGAAGACGGCCCGACCCACCAGCCGGTCGAGCATCTGGCGGCGCTCCGCGCCATCCCGAACCTGCTGGTCCTGCGCCCGGCCGACGCGGTCGAGACCGCCGAATGCTGGCAGATCGCGCTTGAGGCCACCGGCAGCCCGTCGGTCCTGGCGCTGACCCGTCAGAACGTGCCGACCCTGCGCACCGAGCATACGGCCGAGAACCTGTCCGCCCGCGGCGCCTACGTCCTGGCCGAGGCCGAGGGCGAGCGCAAGGCGACCATCCTCGCCACCGGTTCGGAAGTGTCGCTGGCGATGGAGGCCCGCAAGGCCCTGCAAGCTCAGGGCATCGGCACCGCCGTAGTGTCTATGCCGAGTTGGGAACTGTTCGAGCGTCAGGACGACGCTTACAAGGCTTCCGTCCTCGGCAGCGGCGTGCGCGTCGGCGTCGAGGCGGCGATCCGTCTGGGCTGGGACCGCTGGCTGGGCGCGAACGGCGCCTTCGTCGGCATGGCCGGCTTTGGCGAATCGGCGCCGTACCAGGAACTGTACAAGCACTTCGGCATCACCGCCGAAGCGGTCGTGGACGCCGTTAAGGCGCGTCTCTGAGAGAAGCCGAAGGGGCGTCCGGCCGATTTTTGGGCGCCCAATATCCAACTGGAGGAAGTCATGGCTGTACGGGTAGCGATCAACGGTTTTGGCCGCATCGGCCGTCTGGTTCTGCGCGCCATCTACGAGAGCGGCCGCAAGGACGTGGAGGTCGTGGCGATCAACGATCTCGCCGATCTGAAGGCCAACGCGCACCTGCTGAAGTACGACAGCGTCCACGGCCGCTTCCCCGGCACCATCGAGACCGGCGAGGGCGTGCTGATCGTCAACGGCCACTCCATCAAGGTCGTGCAGGAGCGTGACCCGGCCAAGCTGCCGTGGAAGGATCTGGGCGTCGAGATCGCCATGGAATGCTCGGGCATCTTCACCAAGCGCGCCGACGCCGCCAAGCATCTGGAAGCCGGTGCGCAGAAGGTCCTGATCTCGGCCCCGGCCACCGACGAGGACATCACGGTCGTCTACGGCGTCAACCATGACAAGCTGACCGCCGAGCACAAGATCGTTTCCAACGCTTCCTGCACCACCAACTGCCTGGCCCCGGTCGCGCATGTCCTCCACAACCTGGTGGGCATCGAGAAGGGCTTCATGACCACGATCCACTCCTACACGGGTGACCAGCGGATCGTCGACACCAACCACAAGGACCTGCATCGCGCCCGCGCTGCCGCCCTGAACATGATCCCGACCTCCACCGGTGCCGCCAAGGCCGTCGGCAAGGTCCTGCCGGAACTGAAGGGCAAGCTGGACGGCACCGCCATGCGCGTGCCCACCCCGAACGTGTCGGTAGTCGACTTCAAGTTCACCGCCAAGCGCGCCACCTCGGTCGAGGAGATCACCAAGGCGATCTCCGATGCCGCCAACGGCCCGCTGAAGGGCGTGCTTGAGGCCTACACCGAGGATCTGGTTTCGACCGACTTCAACCACGACCCGCACAGCTCGATCTTCGCGCTGAACGAGACCAAGGTCATCGACGGCAACTTCGTCCGCATCATGACCTGGTACGACAATGAGTGGGGCTTCTCCAACCGCATGAGCGACACCGCCGTCGCCATGGCGAACGCCAAGTAAGCCTCGCTTACCCAAGAAAAAGGCGCCTTCCCGTGGGAAGGCGCCTTTTTTGTTTTCAGCGACCGCCGGCTCTCAAGCCGCCCGCACCGTCGCCAGGAAGTCGCCGACCTTCGCATTCAACCCGGCCGCCTCGCTGGTCAGTTTGCCCAGCGCCTCGACCAGTTCGCGGGCGGTGCGGCCACTCTCTTCGGACGCTGCGGTGACGCCGGAGATGCTGGACGACACCTCGCCGGTGCCGGACGCCGCCTGCTGGACCGAGCGGGAGATCTCCGCCGTGGCGGCGTTCTGCTGGTCGACCGCGGCGGAGATCGTCGTGGCGATGGTGCTCAGCCGCTCGATCACCGCCGACACCTTCTGGATTTCCGTCACCGCCTGACCGGTCACCATCTGGATGCCGCTCATCTGGCCGCCGATCTCGTCGGTGGCCTTGGCCGTCTGGTTGGCCAGCGCCTTCACCTCGCTCGCCACCACGGCGAATCCCTTGCCGGCCTCGCCCGCCCGCGCCGCCTCGATGGTGGCGTTGAGCGCCAGCAGGTTGGTCTGCCCGGCGATGGAGTTGATCAGCCCGACGACCGCGCCGATCCGCTCGACCGCTTCGGCGAGGCTGCCGATGCGGCCGGTCGCCTCCTGCGCCATGCCGACCGCCTCGCCGGCGACGCGGCTGGCTTCCGACACCTGCCGGCCGATCTCGACGATGGAGCAGGACAGTTCTTCCGACGCGGCGGCGACGGTCTGCACGTTCGCGGCGGTTCCGTCGCTGGCGCTCGCCACGATCCCGGCGAGATGGCTGGTCTGCTCCGCAGCGTGCGACATCGCCCGAACCTTCTGCCCCAGCGCATCGGTCGTGGTGGAGACGGAACGGATCATGCCGCCCACCGTACCCTCGAATTGCGCGGCCAGCCGGTCCATCGCCTGCCGCTTCTCCTCCACCGCCCGGCGCGCGGCCTCTGCCTGTTCGGCCTCCAGCCGGCGGCTGGCTTCGGCGTTGACCCGGAAGACCTGGACCGCCCGGCCCATGTCGCCCAGCTCGTCGCCGCTCCCGGTCTCCGGAATGGTGACCGACAGGTTGCCGTCGGCAAGCGAGCGCATGGCGTCGGACAGGCGGCGGATGCGCCGGCTGATCGAGTTGCCGACCAGCGCGATCAGCGCCACCACCGGCAGGGCCAGCCCGCCGACGATGGCCACCATGGTCCACAGGCTGCGGGAGAAGCGGGCATCCAGATCGTCGATATAGACGCCGGTCCCGATTGCCAGCTGCCAGGGCTCGAACATCTTCACATAGCTGAGCTTGGGGAAGGGCTGGTCGCCGCCGGCCTTGGGATAGCTGTAGGCGACGAAGCCCTCGCCCTTGGCCTTGGCGGTGTCGACCATCTCGCGTGTGAAGAAGACGCCGTTGGCATCCTTCTGGTCGCGCTGATCCTTGCCGATCACGTCGGGACGGACGGGATGGATGACGCTGTGGTAGCCGGTATCAAGGACGAAGATATAGTCCTTGCCGTTGTAGAACATCGTGTTGATGTTGGCCTTGAAGCGCTCGAACGCCTGATCGTGGGTCAGCCGGCCGGCCTTGACCTCGGCCTCGTAGCCGGTCGCCAGACCATGAGCGGTCTGCACGACGGAGCGCAGGGCTTCCTTCCGATCCTCCAGCGTGCTGCGCTGGTTCAACCACAGCGCGGCGGCGGCAAGCGCGACACTGACGGCCCCGGCCAGCACGACCAGTGTCCACAGCTTAGTTCGCAGAGTCAGTTTCAGTCCGCTCATGAGGAAGTCCCCCTTTAGATCGGGGACCTCACAGCAAGGACGATGCCAATCGTAATACGGGATGGAGCCGTTGCTCTGCTATGATTGGGCGAACGCACAATCCAAGCGTTTCGCAAAACCCACGCCCCCTCGCACGCAAGCTGCGTTGCGTTTTGCGAAAAATCATCCGGCCTTCACATTGGTCACGCCGGCGGCACGGCCCAGGCACTCGGCGATCCAGGCCGACACGCTCTTGCCCTCCCGCGCGGCGCAGTCGGCGACGGCGCGGTGCAGGATGGGGTTGATGCGGATGGCCAGCCGTCCGGAGAAGGGTTGTTCGCCCTCGCCCCCCATATCGCAGGACAGATCGAGGTAATCATCGACCGCCCGCCGGAAGGAGTCCCGCAATTCGTCCACAGAGCGGCCGGAAAAGGTGATGCCGTCGTGGGTGTTGATGACCTCGCCGACAAAGACGCCCGCGTCGTTGTCGAAGTCGATCTGGGCCTTGTAACCCTTGTATTCCATCATGGCGGCATTCCCGGGGGAGGTATTCCAATGAAACGGACGCCGGTGCCCCGGCCTGCTGTCCGTTGTGACTGACCATACTCCGGGACCGCGATCGCAGGGTTTGACCTGCCTCAATTCTCTCAATCGGCTGAAGGCTGGAGCCCCATCGTCCCCACCGCTAGAGTGTCCGCCCAGCCGCCACCCTGCCCTGCCCCGCCGCCGCCCATGACCGCCGCCCCGCAGATCCCCCCGCCCCTCCTCCGCCCCGTCCTGGTCCGCGGCCTCGCCGACGCGCTGGTTGCCGCCGCAGCGGCCGACTCGGCCGGTGTCGCCCTCGCCCTGATGGCGCCGCCGGCAGGCGGGACGCTGTGGCTGCTCGGCCTGATCGGACGGGTGCGCCGGGCCCATCCCGGCCTGGGGGTGACCGGCCTGCTCGACTGCGGCGACCGCGCCGGCGAGGCGCAGGGGGCGTTGGCCGCCGGGGTGCCGGCCCTGCTGTTCACCGGCGGAACGGCAGCGGCGGACCGTCTGGCGGCCATCGCCGCAGCCCACGGCGCCGTGCTGCTGACCACCTGCCCATCCCTGCTCGACCTTGCCGCCGAAAGTCATGGCTCCACCCGACCGGTCCTGCTGGAGGCGCTATGCCGCGACTGGCTGACGCGGGCCGACGTTTGGGCCGAAAGTCATGCCGAGGGTTAGGTCCGGACTACCGCTTTTTCGCACAGCCTCACCGCGCAAAGGTGGTGTAACGTCACCTTAGGATATTTTTGTGACACAGCACCCTCCCTCCGATGCCGGAAGAGCCACCCATGAGCATCACCTCCCTGACCACGCCGGATCAGACCATCGCGCAACCGCACCATCCGGGGCAGGCCGCAAACGGCCGGGCATCCGACCGGATGGGGAACAGTCCGGCTCCCCGGCCGGAGAAGATGCGCGGCCTGCGGCTGGTCGCCGTCTGGGTCGGGTTGACCGCCGGCTCCTGGGCGGTGCTGGGCGGGGCCGGATACGGCCTCTACACCGTGGTCAGTTCTCTTCTGCCGTAACCCCTCCGGCCGAGCCGTTCCACCCCCCGCGGGTTTCCCCCCGCCGCAGGCCCTAGGCCGTTCAGGCGTGGCAAATGGCCGCTTTATGCCCCTCCCGCCGTTGCAAAGCGGGCCAATCCGGGCTAAGACGGCGCCATTTCCAAGAATGCCCCAGGGGAAGAGCCACAATGAAGCTCACGCGCCGCGTCAAAGACATTCTCGCCAACTACGAGAGCGACAATCCCGGCACCAAGGCGAACCTCGCCCGCATCCTGATGGAAGGCAAGCTCGGCGGCACCGGCAAGCTGGTGATCCTGCCGGTCGACCAGGGCTTCGAGCATGGTCCGGCCCGCAGCTTCGGCCCGAACGAGCCGGGCTATGACCCGCACTACCACTACCAGCTGGCCATCGACGCAGGCTGCAACGCCTACGCCGCTCCCCTGGGCTCGCTGGAGGCCGGCGCCGGCACCTTCGCCGGGTCGATCCCGCTGATCCTGAAGATGAACAGCGCCAACTCGCTGTCCACCCAGAAGGAAGCCGCCGACCAGGCCGTCACCGCCTCGGTCCAGGACGCGCTGCGCATCGGCGCCTCGGCCATCGGCTTCACCATCTATCCCGGCTCCGACGCCATGTACTCCCAGTACGAGGAGTTCCGCGAGCTGTCGAAGGAGGCCAAGTCCTACGGCCTCGCCACCGTGCTGTGGTCCTATCCGCGCGGCGGCGCCGTCACCAAGGACGGCGAGCTGGCCATCGACGTGATCGGCTACGCCGCCCACATGGCCGCTCTGCTGGGCGCCCACATCATCAAGGTGAAGCTGCCGTCGGCCCATCTGGAGCAGCCGGAAGCCAAGAAGGTCTACGAGTCGAAGAACATCCCGATCGCCACCCAGGCGGAGCGGGTGAAGCACATCATGCAGTGCGCCTTCAACGGCCGCCGCATCGTGGTCTTCTCCGGCGGCGCCACCAAGGGCGAGGACGCGGTGTTCGAGGACGCCCGCGCCATCCGTGACGGCGGCGGCAACGGCTCGATCATCGGCCGCAACGCCTTCCAGCGCCCGCGCGAGGATGCCCTCAAGCTGCTCGACCGGATCATGAAGATCTACCAGGGCCGGGAGTAACACTTGGCCAAGGGAAAGCCGACGCAGGCGGAACCTGCCGCCTGCCGACTGTACCTCGTGACGCCGCCGGCCCTGGAGCCGGCGGCGTTCGCGCCGCTTCTGGAGGAAGCGCTGGATGCAGGCGACGTCGCCTGCGTGCAGCTCCGCCTCAAGGACTGCTCAGAGGACGACATCCGCCGCGCCTGCGACATCCTGCGCCCGATCGCGCAGGAGCGTGAGGTCGCCTTCATCCTGAATGACCATCCGCGCCTCGCGCGGGAGGCGGGCTGCGATGGCGTCCATGTCGGCCAGACCGACACCCCCTATCGCGATGCCCGCAAGATCGTCGGCAACGACGCCATCGTCGGCGTCACCTGCCACGACAGCCGCCATCTCGCCATGATCGCCGGCGAGGAAGGGGCGGACTACGTCGCTTTCGGCGCCTTCTTCCCCACCAGCACCAAGACGGCCGAATACAAGGCCGAGCCGGAGTTGCTGAGCTGGTGGTCGGAGCTGATGGAGGTTCCCTGTGTCGCCATCGGCGGCATCACCGCCGAGAATTGCGCGCCGCTGGTCACCGCGGGCGCCGATTTCCTGGCCGTGGTCAACGCCGTCTGGGGTCATCCGCAGGGTCCCGGCGCCGGAGTCCGGGCGCTGAACGCCGCCATCGAGGCCGCACTCGCCGGTTAGGCCGGCCGATTACCTGGACGTCCCCAAAATCATGGACCTTCTGACGCCCGAGTCGCTGGGCATCCTGTTCGCCGTCGGCCTGCTGGCAGGCTTCGTCGATGCGATCGCCGGCGGCGGCGGTCTGCTGACCATTCCGGCCCTGCTGGCCGCGGGCATGTCCCCGGCCGAGGCGCTGGCCACCAACAAGCTGCAGTCCAGCTTCGGCTCGCTGTCCGCCACCATCAAGTTCGTCCGCCGCGGCGAGGTCCATCCCGGCGCCATGCGCACGATGATCCTCTGCACCTTCATCGGCGCCGCCATCGGCGCCACCCTGGTGCAGATGCTGGACGCCAGCTTCCTGCGCGACGTCATCCCGATCCTGCTGATCGGCATCGCCATCTATCTGCTGCTGTCGCCCAAGGCCGGCGACGTCGACGCCCACCAGCGCATCGGCGAACATGCCTTCGCGCTCAGCATCGGCACCGGCATCGGCTTCTACGACGGCTTCTTTGGGCCGGGCACCGGCACCTTCTTCGCCATCGCCTTCGTCTCGCTGCTGGGCCACAACCTGCGCAAGGCGACCGCCCACACCAAGGTGCTGAACCTGACCAGCAATGTCGCTTCACTGCTGTTCTTCATCGTCGGCGGCCACGTGCTGTGGGCGGTCGGGCTGCTGATGGGGGTCGGACAGTATATCGGCGCCCAGCTCGGCGCCCACATGGTGATCCGCAACGGCGCCCGAGTCGTGCGTCCGATGCTGGTGGTCGCCTCCATCGTCATCACCGCCAAGCTGGTGTGGACCGACGAGCACAACATTCTGCGCGAGCTGTTCGCCGCTGCCGCCGCCTGGATCGTCTGACGGCCGTCACCCGCCGACCCTCTTCGGGTTATCGCCTACGACAATTCGCCGCACCATTGCGCCCCGGCCGGGTTACCCCCGGCCGGCGGGCGGCATTCTCCCGTGCGTGCACATCTTTTCCCCTGCCGCTTTCCACCCGGGTTCGGAAAATTGTTTACTGAGCCAACAAAAAGTGGTGCGCGCCCCTTTACGTAAGCGTCAGTTTGTGTATCATTGCGTCAATAACACAATTTGGGGAAGGAACCATGTCTCCGACGACGCTCAAGACACGCCTGCTGACCGCCGCTGCCGCCATCGCGGTGACCGCACCGTTCGTGACCGCCTCGACCGCGCTTGCCGCCGGTTTCGCGTTGAAGGAGCAGAGCGTATCGGGCCAGGGCACCGCCTATGCTGGCGTGACCGCCGGCGGCAACGGCGATGCCAGTTCGATGTTCTACAATCCGGCCACCATGGGTCTGGTGACCGGAACCGAGTTGGTGCAGACCGCCACCGGCGTCATCGTGAAGTCGAAGGTCGATGGCGCCAGCGCCACCCGCGCCCGGCGGCTGGGCGGCACCGCGATCAGCGGCAATGCCTCGCCCGGCGACATCGCGCAGGATGCCCTGGTTCCGGCTGGTTACTTCGTCTACTCGATCAGCGACGACCTGAAGGTCGGCCTGTCGGCCAACGGCCCCTGGGGTCTGGTCACCGACTATGGCGACAGCTGGATCGGCCGCTATCACGGCATCCGGTCCGACCTGCGCACCTACAATTTCGCGCCGTCGGTGTCCTACCGCATCAACCCGATGATCACCATCGGCGGCGGCGTTCAAATTCAGTATGCCAAGGCCAAGCTGTCGCAGGCCTCCGACTTCGGCGCCAGCCGCCTCGGCCGTCCCGGCGCGCTCGACGTCAAGAGCGATGTGACCGGTGACGATTGGGGCTGGGGCTTCACGCTCGGCGCCCTGATCGAACCGGTGAAGGGCACCCGCGTCGGCCTCGCCTACCGCTCGGCGGTCAAGCACACGCTGACCGGCGACATCTCCTTCACCGGCCTGCCGGCCCCGCTCGCCGGCGCCCTGCCCGCCCAGAGCGCCAGCGCCGACCTGACCACGCCGGACATCGCCTCCATCGGCCTGTACCACGAGGTCAACGACCGCTGGGCGGTGATGGCCGACGTGCAGTGGACCAACTGGTCGCGCTTCAAGGAACTGCGCGTCAACATCGCCAACCCGGCGCTCACCTCCGTCACGGAAGAGCATTGGAAGGACAGCTGGTATTACGCGCTCGGCACCTCCTACAAGGTGACCGACAAGCTGACGCTGCGCGGCGGCGTCGCCTTCGACAAGGGGTCTGTCGACGTCGATTACCGCACGCCCCGCATTCCGGAGCAGAACCGCTACTGGCTTTCGGTCGGCGCCGGCTATCAGGTCACCGACAGCCTGCGCGTCGACGCCGCCTATTCGCACGTCTTCATCCCGAAGACCTCGGTCGCCCTCACCGACGACCTGACCGGCCCCGAAGCCGGCCGCGGCAACCTGAATGTGGACTACAAGAACAGCATCGACCTGATCGGCCTGCAGGCGAAGTTCACGTTCTAAGGGAACCTACCCTCTCACCTACCAAAGATCCCCTCTCCCCCCGGGGAGAGGGAGATTCCATCCCCTAAACCCCCGCCACCGGCAGCCACAGCACCTGTTCGATGCTCTCAGCCCCGCTGCACAGCATCGCCAGCCGGTCGAAGCCCATGGCGATGCCGCTGCTCTGCGGCATGCCGTGCTCCAGCGCGGCGAGGAAATCCTCGTCCACCGGGAAGCGTTCGCCATAGAGCCTCTCCTTCAACGCCATGTCGGCCTCGAAGCGGGCGCGCTGCACCGCAGGATCGGTCAGTTCGCCGAAGGCGTTCGCCAGTTCCAGCCCGCAGGCATACAGCTCGAACCGTTCCGCCAGCCGGGGGTCTTCCGGCTTCGGCCGCGACAGCGCCGCCATGCACAGCGGATAGTCGGTCAGCACGCAGGGCACGCCCTCGCCCAGATGCGGTTCGATGCGGTCGAACATGATGCGGAAGACGATGTCCTCCCAGCGGTCGCCGTGATGGGGGGCGATGCCGATACGCGCCGCCTCCGCCGCCAGCGCCCCCGGGTCGGGATCGTGACTGCCGTCATAGGTCGCCATCAGGTCGATACCGGCATACTCCCGGAACGCCTCCGGTACGGTCAGCACCCGCCATGGCGCGAAGGGATCGCAGGTCATGCCACGGAAGCTGAACGTCCGCCGCCCGCCCGCTTCGGCGCCGGCGCACAGCAACTCGCGGCAATCGTCGATCAGCGTGCGATAGCCGTCTCCGGCGCGATACCATTCCAGCATGGAGAATTCCGGCGCATGGGTCCCCGACCGCTCGCCGTTGCGGTAGACATGCGCCAGTTGCCACAGCCGCGGCACGCCCGCGACCAGCAGCTTCTTCATGGCGAACTCGGGACTGGTGTGCAGGTACAGCGGCCGGCGGTCGTCCGGATGCGGCCCCTGCAGCTCGGTGGCGAAGGCCTGGAGATGCGGCTCCATCCCCGGCGAGACCTGCAGGGCCGGCGTGTCGACCTCGACGAAGGCCAACTCCTCGAACACGCGGCGGACGGCGTTCAGCACCCGGCCGCGCGCCGCCAGATAGGGGCGGCGGCGGGCCAGAGCCTCGGGATGCCAGGGGGGAAGGTCGCCAGAGGGAATCGAGGCGGATCGGATCGGGGCGGACATGCGGGCGCGCTCTTGATGGACGGTCGAAAGGGGTGCGGGCGCATCAGAGCACCCACGGGCGGCGTACTCAAGTCGGCTTGGCATTGGTCACAGCGGGCTGCCCGTGGTAAACTCGCCCCATCATCGCCGGACCGCCCGGATGGGACGGATGGAACACTGAACAGGGTCGGCAAAAACGTTCCAAATGTCTCGTTCCTGGAGAAATTCTAAAGTACTGCACCACGAACCGGCGAAGAATCGTCCGCCAATCGCCCGGATCGCACGCCGTTACCGTTCCGCGCCGTTGCCTACGGGCGGTCAAGCTGGTAGGGTCCGCGCCGCCCTGATTCTGGAATTCACGAGTACGCCATGAAGGTCAATGCCAACACGATGCGCCCCGGCCATGTGCTGGAGCACAACGGTAAGCTCTGGGTCATCACCAAAACCGCCATCGTGCAGCCTGGTAAGGGCGGCGCCTTCATCCAGCTGGAAATGAAGGACGTTCGCACCGGCAACAAGTCGATCGAGCGGTTCCGCACCCAGGAGACCGTTGAGCGCGCTCGCCTGGACGAGCATGAGATGACCTTCCTCTTCGCAGAAGGTGACAGCTTCACCTTCATGGATAAGGAAAGCTTCGAACAGGTCTCCATCCCCCGCGACATCATCGGCGAGCCGGCCGTCTTCCTGCAGGACGGCATGGAAGTCACGGTGCAGAGCCATGAAGGCTCGCCGCTGGGCGTCGAGATCCCCGGCAAGGTCACGCTGCTGATCACCGAATCCGACCCGGTGGTGAAGGGCCAGACGGCTTCTTCCTCCTACAAGCCGGCCAAGCTGGAGAACGGCGTGTCGATCCTGGTTCCGCCGCACATCGAGGCCGGGACCCGCGTCGTCGTCGATACCGCCAGCGGCGAATACGTCGAGCGCGCGAAGGACTGATCCTTCCCAGGTCGGTTCTGCCATCACCGGTCTTCGCCATGCGCGGAGGCCGGTGTATTGTTTTCTGGTTCCTGCACGAAACGGTACACCAACACCCATGGCCACCCGCTCCGCTCTCATCAACGTCATGGTCCGCGCCGCCGAAAAGGCAGCCCGCGGTCTCGTCCGCGACTTCGGCGAGGTCGAACACCTCCAGGTGTCGCGCAAGGGGCCTGCGGACTTCGTGTCCGCCGCCGATCTGAAGGCCGAACGCACCCTGCGCGAGGAACTGCAGAAGGCGCGGCCCGAATTCGGTTTCCTGATGGAGGAGAGCGGCGCGTCCAAGGGCAGCGATGCCGAGGCACGCTGGATCGTCGATCCGCTCGACGGCACCACCAACTTCCTGCACGGCCTGCCGCACTGGGCGATCTCCATCGCAGCCGAGCGCAATGGCGAGATCGTCGCCGGCGTGATCTACGCCCCCATCGGCGACCAGCTGTTCTGGGCCGAGAAGGGTGCCGGCGCCTTCGTCAACCACACCCGCCTGCGCGTTTCCGAACGCCGCAAGCTGGAGGATTGCGTGATCGCCACCGGCATTCCCTTCAAGGGCCGCGGCGACCACGCCACCTTCCTGAAGGAACAGGAAGCGGTGATGAAGGAAGTCGCGGGCATCCGCCGCTTCGGCGCCGCCTCGCTCGACCTCGCCTACACCGCCGCCGGCCGGTTCGACGCCTATTGGGAACGCGGTCTGGCGCCGTGGGACTGCGCCGCCGGCGTGCTGATGGTCACCGAAGCCGGCGGTTTCGTCGGCGAGATCGAGGGCGGCCGCAACCCGGTCTTCACCGGCAACGTGCTCGCCGCCAACAGCCATCTCCAGGTCCCGGTCGCCCGCCTGTTGAAGTCCGCCAAGGGCTGACCCCTGCCCTGCCCATCCTCCGCCTTCCCGCACGGGAATGGCGGATGGGTGGTTGTGGCTGGAGCGATCGATAGGCTATGGTTTGCAGGACAAAGGTTTAACGGGACACATCGTTTTGGGCCGCTGGGGACACGCCGACCGCAAGCACCTTGCCGCCGCCGCGCTGTGCGCGGTCTGGACGCTCTTTCCGGCTGCCCTGTCGGCGGCGGCTCCGGCCAACGGCCCGGCGCTGTCTCCCGCCGGATTGACGCTGGAAAACGCGGTTCCCCTGTCCGTACCGCCCCGCCCTAACCTGCGCACCCCGCCGCCGGTCAAGGCGCCGCCGCGACTCGTCCTGCCGCAGCCGTTGGAGGCCCCGCCTCCGCCCGCCCTGACGGAAGGTCCGGTCCAGCCGGCGCCGCGCGCCACCGCCCGGACCGAACCGGCTCCGAGGACAGCGCCGACGGCGGCCCAGCCGCAGCAACCCACTACCCAGGCACCTGCTGCCCAAACACCCGCTGCCCCGGCGCCCGGTCAGCCGCCGACCGCGCCGCGAACCGACACCGCCGCGCTGCCCCCTCCCCCAGATGCGGCACCTCCTGCGGCTAACCTGCCACCTTCGAGCGTTTTGAGCCTTGTGTTCCCTGTCGGCGCCACCAATCTGCCGGATGCGGCAGACGCCGTGGTCGACCGGATCGTCGAACGGCTGCGCGCCAGCGACACCGCGAGGCTCCAGCTGCGCTCCTACGCCAGCGGCACCGCCGACACGGCGCGCGAGGCGCGGCAACTGGCACTGGCCCGGGCGTTGGCGCTGCGCGAGCGGCTGACGGCCTTCGGGATCCGCAGCACCCGCGTCGATGTCCGCGCATTGGGCCTGGACGACGGAGATGGGCCGCCGGACCGGATCGATGCAGTCTTTCTGAATGAATAGCGCCCTTAATGAATAGCGCCCAGCCCGTGCGCGAGGTCTGATCGGAACACCCCTTCGGAGCATCATGACCGCCACAACCCCGACGACCCGACCGCTGGAGGTATCCGCCCTCATGACACGCCCGGAGCGGTTCCTGACCCGGATGATCCTGTTCCTGGTCGTGGTCGGCGCGGTGACTGGCCTGCTGTTCCCCGCCCTGCGCTCGGCCTTCCTCAACAATGCGCCGCTGAACGGCGTCATCCTGGCGACTCTGCTCGCCGGCATCGCCTTCATTTTCCGGCAAGTCCTGATGCTCCGCCCCGAAGTGGCTTGGCTGGAGCAGTACCAGAGCGGGGTCGCCCCCGCTTCCTTGCAGGAGCCGGTGCTGCTGGCGCCGATGGCGCGCATGCTGGGCGAACGGCGCGGCCGGCTGACGCTGTCGGCGTTGTCGATGCGCTCCCTGCTCGACGGCATCGCCTCGCGCCTGGACGAATCGAGGGAGCTGTCGCGCTATCTGATCGGACTGCTGATCTTCCTCGGCCTGCTCGGTACCTTCTGGGGCCTGCTGCACACGGTCCAGTCGGTCGGCGGCGTCATCGGCAGCCTGTCGGTCCAGGGCGGCGACGTCGGCACCATGTTCTCCCACCTGCAGCAGGGGCTGGAAGCGCCGCTGGTCGGCATGGGCACCGCCTTCTCCTCCTCGCTGTTCGGCCTTGCCGGTTCACTGGTGCTGGGCTTCCTGGAACTCCAGGCCAGCCAGGCCCACAACCGCTTCTTCCAGGACCTTGAGGACTGGCTGTCCAGCGCCACCCGGCTGTCGAGCGGCGCCGCGGGCGGGCTCGAATCGGGCGACCATGCCGCCTCCGCCTATCTGACCGCCCTGCTGGAACAGACCGCCGAGAACCTGGACTCCCTGCAGCGCACCGTCGCCACCGCCGAGGAAGGCCGGCGCGCCGCCAACGCCAACCTGATGGCGCTGACCGAGCGGCTGTCGAGCCTGACCGACCATATGCGCGCCGAGCAGCAGCTTCTCCTGCGTCTGGGTGAGAATCAGCTGGAGGTGAAGGGCCTGCTCGACCGTCTGGCGGAGAACGCGGGTGGCGGCTTCGACGACGCCTCGCGCCAGCATCTGCGCAACATGGACATCTATCTCGCCCGCATCGTCGAGGAATCCTCCAACGGCCGCGTCCAGGCGGTGCAGGAGATCCGCAGCGAGATCAAGCTGCTGGCCCGCACCATCGCCGCGTTGGCCGAAGAAGCCGACCAGCAGCAGCGCTGACACTCTGACACCGTAGGCCAACGCCGGGAGTTCCCATGGCCAGCATCAGCCGCCGCAACGGCCACCGCGACGCCAGCGCCTGGCCCGGCTGGGTCGACGCCCTGTCCTCGCTGGTGATGGTCGTCATCTTCCTGCTGATGGTCTTCGTCGTGGCGCAGTTCTACCTCGCTACCGCGCTGACCGGCCGGGATGAACAGCTGACCGCACTCAATCACAAGATCGCGGAGATGAACGACCTGCTGGCGATGGAGCGGGATGCCAACGCCGATCTGCGCGTCAACATCACCCAGCTGTCGACCGAATTGCAGACCTCCGTCGCCGCCCGCGACGACATGACCCTGTCGCTGAGCCAGCTTCAGGAGGACCGCGACCGCACTGCCCGCACGCTGGAAGAGCTGCAGCGCAACGTCCGTGTCGACCGCGAGACGCTCGACCTGAAGCTGAAGGAAATCCTCAGCCTCCAGGCTGACATCAAGGCCCTGCGCGACGCCCGGCAAAAGCTGGAGGGCGAACTTTCCGCCGCCGTCGCCGCCGCCAAGCTGACCGAACAGCAGCGCCAAGCCCTGCTGGCCGAACTCGGCACCACCCGCGACCGCGCCAAGGCGCTGGAGTCGGAACTGGCCTCCGCCACCGAGAAGACGATGCTGGCGCAGAAGGAGATCGACCAGCGCGACATCCGGCTTAAGGCGCTGGAATCGCAGCTGGCCGACAGCCAAACCCAGGCCCAGAAGGATCTGGAGCAGCGCGACATCCGCATCCGCGACCTGATGGCCTCCCTCACGGGAGAGAAGGCGGAGGGGACCAAGAGCAAGCAGCAGATCGACCTGCTGAACCAGCAGCTTCTGGCTCTGCGTGACCAACTCGCCCGCATCGGCGCGGCGCTGGAGGCGTCGGAAAAATCCTCGGCCGAGCAGAAGGTGCAGATCGCGGAACTGGGCGCCCGGCTCAATCAGGCGCTCGCCGCCAAGGTCCAGGACCTCGCGCGCTATAAGTCGGAGTTCTTTGGCCGCGTCCGCGAGGCGCTGGGCAACCGGCCGGACGTGAAGATCGTCGGCGACCGCTTCGTCTTCCAGTCGGAACTGCTGTTCCCGTCAGGCTCGGCGACGCTGGAGGAGGCCGGCAAGCAACGGCTGGCCGACCTCGCCCACACTCTGATCGAGATCGGCAAGGTGATCCCGCCCGACGTGAATTGGGTTCTGCGGGTAGATGGCCACACCGACATCAAGCCGGTGCGCTTCCAGTTCGCCTCCAACTGGGAACTGTCGGCCGCCCGCGCCATCTCGGTGGTGAAGTTCCTGATCGACCAGGGCATTCCGCCGGAACGGCTGGCCGCCGCCGCTTTCGGCGAATTCCAGCCCATCGACCCCGGCACGTCGGACGAAGCGCTGGCGAAGAACCGCCGGATCGAGATCAAGCTGGACCAGCGCTGACCGGAACCGCGGCGCCTGAGCGGCTGTTTCCTCCGTATCGACGCTCTTGTCGAAACGAAGGATCAGCCATGATGAAGACAATCATTGCCGCTTTGTCGGTCGCCGTCCTGGCCGGCGGCATCGCCGCCCTGCCTCACCCGGCCGAAGCCAAGGGGTGCGTGAAGGGAGCGGCCGTTGGCGGCGTCGCCGGCCATATGGTCGGGTCGGGCCACGGGGTTGCGGGTGCCGCCGTCGGATGCGCGGTAGGCCACCACGAAGCCAAGAAGAAGGACGAGGCCAAGAAGAAGACCGACCAGCAGCAGGATGCTCACGGCAACAACCAGCCGTCGAAGTAACCGCTGCCAAGCGGGATGGAGTGCAGAGGCGCTTCGATCAGCCCTGCCATTCCTCCCGCAGGATGGCGTAGAGAACGTGGTCGCGCCATGCGCCGTCGATGCGCAGATAGCCGCGGGCATAGCCCTCGTGGGTGAAGCCGACCTTTTCCAACAGGCCGCGGCTCGGCAGGTTGGTCGGCAGGCAGGCGGCTTCGACCCGGTGCAGGCCGAGTTGCCCGAAGGCGAATTCCAGGACCAGCCGGGTGCCACCCGACACATAGCCGTTGCGGGCATAGGGCTGGCCGGCCCAGTAGCCGAGCGTCCCCATTTGGGCGACGCCGCGGCGGATGTTGGTCAGGCCGAGTCCGCCGACCAGCGCGTCGGTCGCGCGGTCGAAGATTAGGAAGCTGTAGCCGAGGTCGTCACGCCATTCCTGCGCCTGACGCCGCAGCCGCCGGGAAAAGGCCGTCCGGGTCAGGGCGTCGGCCGGCCAGGTGGGTTCCCAGGGCGTGAGGAAGGCGCGCGAGGCGGCGCGGAGGTCCGCCCATTCCCGCCAGTCGCGCGGAAGCGGCGGCCGGATGTAGCAATGCGGACCGTCGAGACGGACCGCGGGCGGGCTGATGAGGCCGCTGCCGAGGAGGCGGATCATTGAGTGACCACCCTCGCTCCCCCATCTAGGAAAGGGGACATCCGTCGGCCGGACGATCCACGCAGTGCTTCCCCCTCACCCCGACCCTCTCCCCGGGGGGGAGAGGGGGAAAATTGCGGGGGGAGAGGGGTGGCGGCCACCGTCTTCATCGTCAGGCGAGACGCTCCGCGATGCGGTCGTAGCTTTCCAGCTTGGCGATCGGGCCGAGAGCGGCGACGGTCGGGCGGCTGGCGCGCAGGCGGGTGGCGGCCTTGATCACGGCATCTCGATCGACACCGTCGATCTTCGCCACGATCTCCTCCACCGGAACCGGGCGGTCGTAGATCAGGATCTGCTGACCCAACTGCTCGCAGCGCGACATGGTGCTTTCCAGCGCCATGAGCGTCCCGGCCTTCAACTGGGCGCGGGCGCGGGCGACCTCGTCCTCCGTCACGTCGGCGCCAACCTTGGCGATCTCGTCGCAGACGACGGGGACCAGTTCCGCCACCTCATCCTCGCCGGTGCCGGCATAGACGCCGAACAGGCCGCCGTCATGGTAGCCGCCGGTGAAGGTGTAGATGGAATAGACCAGCCCGCGCTTCTCCCGCACCTCCTGGAACAGGCGGGACGACATGCCACCGCCCAGCAGGGTGGACAGCACCGAGTGTGCGTAGAAGTCCGGATCATGGACCCCCACCCCGTCGAAGCCGAGCACGAGGTGCATCTGCTCCAGATCACGGTCCTCGCGGAAGTCGCCGCCGGTGTAGCTGGCGGACTCCGGCTTGGGCGGGGCGCCGCTCGGCAGGTCGCCGAAGGCCTTGAAGGCAAGATCGACCATGCGGTCATGCTCGATGCGGCCGGCGGCGGTCAGCACCATGCCCGGCGCGCCATAATGGCCGGCGATGTAGTCGACCAGCGCTTCCCGCGGCAGGGCGCCGACGATCTCGGCAGAGCCCAGCACCGGGCGACCGATGGCCTGCCCCGGATAGGCGGTGGACTGGAAATGGTCGAAGATGATGTCGTCGGGCGTATCGGCGCTCTGGCCGATCTCCTGCAACACCACCGTGCGCTCGCGCACCAGCTCCTCGGCGTCCAGCGTGGAGTGCTGGATCATGTCGGACAGGATGTCGAGCGCCAGCGGCGCATCCTCGTGCAAGACCTTGGCGTAATAGGCGGTCTGCTCGCGGGTGGTGTAGGCGTTCAACTGCCCGCCGACATTCTCGATCTCCTCGGAGATGCGGAAGGCCGAGCGGCTGCGGGTGCCTTTGAACAGCATATGCTCGACGAGGTGGGCGACGCCATTGACGCTCGCCGCCTCGTTGCGGGTGCCAACCCCGACCCAGCAGCCGAGCGAAACGGACTGCACGTCGGGCATGGTGTCGGTCGCGACGCGAAGCCCGTTGGGCAACGTCGTCACACGAATGGAACTCATGCGGCCTCCTGGGCGGCGCGGGCGCGCGCGATGACGAAGTCCTGAACCGCCGCCAGATCGTTCGGCAGTTCGGACAGGCGCTCCTCGCGCACATAAAGATCGGACAGGCGCGGCGGCAGCTCCGGCCGGCGGCCGGTCGCCTTCTCCACCGCGTCGGGGAATTTGGCGGGATGGGCGGTGGCGAGAACCACCATGGGAACGGACGGATCGACCCGGCCGGCCGCGACCGCGGCCTTGGCCGCCCCGATGCCGACCGCCGTGTGCGGATCGAGCAGATAGAGGCTGCCCTTCCAGACATCGGCGATGGTCGCCATGGTGGCGGCCTCGTCCACCCGGTGGCCGGAGAAGATGGCCAGCGCGCGGGCGAGTTGGGCGTCGGTCACCGCGAACTTGCCCTCGGTGCGGAAGCGGTTCAGCGCCTCCGTCACCGCGGTGCCGTCGCGGTCGAGCAGGTCGAACAGCAGCCGTTCGAAGTTGGAAGAGATCTGGATGTCCATGCTGGGAGACAAGGTAGGCACGACGGGCGCCGCGACCATGCTCCCACTGGCGAAAAAGCGCGCCAGGATGTCGTTGCTGTTGGAGCCGACCACCAGCGTCTCCACCGGCAGCCCCATGGCGCGGGCGCCGTAGGCGGCATAGACGTTGCCGAAATTGCCGGTCGGCACGGTGAAGGCGATCTTGCGGTCCGGAGCGCCAAGCGCCACCGCGGCGGTGAAGTAATAGACGATCTGGGCCATGATGCGGGCCCAATTGATCGAATTCACCGCCGACAGGCCCATCCGGTCGCGGAAGGCGCCGTCGTTGAACATCGCCTTCACGAGGTCCTGGCAATCGTCGAAGGTGCCGTCCAGCGCGATGTTGTGGACGTTGGACGACAGCACGCTGGTCATCTGCCGGCGCTGCACCTCGGACGTGCGGCCCTTGGGATGCAGGATGAAGATGTCGACGTTCTGGCGGTCGCGGCAAGCCTCGATGGCGGCGGAGCCGGTGTCGCCGGAGGTGGCGCCGACGATGGTCACCCGCTGCCCGCGCTTGGCCAGCACATGGTCGAACAGGCGGCCGAGCAGCTGCAGCGCCACGTCCTTGAAGGCCAAGGTCGGTCCGTGGAACAGCTCCAGCACCCAGGTGGTCGGGTCGACCTGCACCAGCGGGGTCACCGCGGCATGGTCGAAGCTGGCATAGGCGTCACGGACGATGGCGCGGAACTCGTCCTCGGCGATTGAACCGCCCAGGAAGGGAAGCATCACGCGGACGGCGATCTCGCTGTAGGGCAGCCCGCGCATGGCGCGGATGTCGTCGGCCGTGAATTGCGGCCAAGTCTCCGGCACATAGAGGCCGCCGTCGCGCGCCAGCCCGGCAAGAAGGACGTCCTCGAAACCCAAGACCGGGGCCGCGCCCCGCGTGCTGACGTACCGCACCGCTTACACTCCGTCCGATGAAGAGGGCATAGTTAGCGAGGACCCTGCCCGCACGCAAGCGGTGCGGGACGCACGGCGCATATTCCGTCCGGTTGGGGGTGCGTGGCGGCTCTGGATGGAACGTTTGGAACACGGTGAAACAGTTTTCCGGGGTGTGTTCAGTGTTCCATCCGGGTCGGAGCCATTCACGCGGCCTCCTCCACCGCCTCGTCGGCTGTGCGGCGGCGCACCAGGGAGGCGGCGCGTTCCAGCACCTCCGGCCCGGCACCGGGGCGGTGGGCATTCTCGGCGATGTGGCGGCGGTAGGCCCGGGCGCCGGGCAGGCCCTGGAACAGGCCCAGCATGTGGCGGGTGATGCTGGACAGCGGCGTCCCGCGCGTCATGCGCGCCTCGATGTAGGGCAGCATGGCGTCGATCACCGCATGGCGATCGGGACCGCCCTCCCCACCCATCAGGCGGCGGTCGGCGTCGACCAGCAGATAGGGCGTCTCATAGGCGGCACGGCCGATCATCACGCTGTCGACCTTGCCCAGATGCTCTTCGGCCTCGTCCAGCGTCTTGATGCCGCCGTTGATGGCGATGGTCAGATGCGGGTTTTCCGCCTTCAGCCGGTGGACGAGGTCATAGCGCAGCGGCGGGATGTCGCGGTTCTCCTTGGGGCTGAGGCCCTTCAGCCACGCCTTGCGGGCATGGACGATGAAGTGGGTGCAGCCGGCGGCGGAGACGGTGCGGATGAAATGGTCCAACGTCGGCCATTCCTCCATCTCGTCGATGGCGATGCGCGACTTGACGGTGACGGGGATCGACACGGCGTCACGCATGGCACCGACCAGCCGGGCGACCAGATCGGGCTCCGCCATCAGGCAGGCGCCGAAGCGTCCCGACTGCACGCGGTCGCTGGGGCAGCCGACGTTCAGGTTCACCTCGTCATAGCCCCACTCTTCCGCGATGCGGGCGCAGGCGGCGAGGTCCGCCGGGTCCGACCCGCCAAGCTGGAGCGCCACCGGATGCTCCGCCGCGTCGAAGCCCAGCAGCCGCTCGCGGTCGCCATGCAGCACGGCGCCGGTGGTCACCATCTCGGTATAGAGCAGGGTCGAGCGCGACAGCAGACGGTGGAAGTACCGGCAATGCCGGTCGGTCCAGTCCATCATCGGGGCGACGCTGAGGGGGATGGCGGGGGTAACGAGGTTCGGGGCGGTCATAGCGGTCAGCTCTGCTGCGGCCGGGAAGAGCAAGGTGGGCGAAACCGGATCGGCGGGCAACCACCCGGCACAAAATTCGCCAAACGCAAAAGGCCCGGCTTTGCAGCCGGGCCTTCTAAGCTTGTCGCGCACCTTGGAGAAGGTGGCGTCCCCGACGGGAGTCGAACCCGTGTCGCCGCCGTGAAAGGGCGGTGTCCTAGGCCTCTAGACGACGGGGACGTCGTTCGCGGTGACGCGCTTTCTAAAGATCGGAGCCGGAGAGCGCAAGCGCTTTTTCGCATCCTCCGATACTTTTTTGCGCCCTGCCCCACCAAGCCTTACGTCGAGCGCGCAGGCGCGGCGTCGTCGATCAGCAACTGCACACCTTCAGACCCGTTCCAACGGTCGATGCGCAGCACGCCGGCGAGGTGGAAGGGGGTGCCGCGGCCGGTCAGCAGGGCTTGGCCCATGTCGCTGTCCAGCGCGCGGAAGGCGATGGCCTTCAGCCGGGCGCCGTCGTTGCCTTGCAGGATGCAGCGGACATGGTTGGCACCCACCACGTCGGCGCGCACGACGCGGGCGTCGGCGATGGCGAAGCGCGGTTCGGAGTTGCCGGTGCCGTAGGGGCCGAGCTTGTCGAGCATGGTCACCAGACCGACGCTGGCGCCGCCGACCGACAGGGCGCCGTCCAGTTCCAGCGTCGGCACCAGCGGGGCGGCGGCGACCTGTTCGGAGATGCGGCTGTGCAGGAAGTCGCGCAGAGCGTCGATCTTGTCGCCGGCCACGGTGAAGCCGGCCGCCATGCGATGGCCGCCGCCGGCCAGCAGCAGCCCCTCCTGCCGGGCGGCGATCACCGCGGCCCCCAGGTCGACGCCGCGAACCGAGCGGCCGGACGCCTTGCCGATGACGGTGCCGTCGGCGGTTTCCTCCAGGGCGACGACACAGGCGGGACGGCTGTAGCGCTCCTTCAGGCGGGCGGCGACGATGCCGATGACGCCGGGATGCCAGCCGACGCCGGTGACGAAGACCAGATCGGTCTCGCGTCCGGCCTCGGCGGCGACGCGCTCCAGCGCCTCGTCGAGAACCGCTTGCTCGATGGTGCGGCGTTCGGCGTTGTGGCCTTCCAGACGCTGGGCGAGTTCCATCGCCTCGATGGGGTCGTCGGTGGAGAGCAGGCGGGCGCCAAGGTCGGACGCTCCCACCCGGCCGCCGGCATTCACACGCGGGCCGAGGACATAGCCGGCATGGTAGGCGTCGGGCTTCTCCTTCACGCCGGCCACGTCGGACAGGGCGGCGAGGCCGGGGTTGGCGCGGCGGGCCATCACCTTCAGCCCCTGCGCCACCAGCGCGCGGTTGAGACCGGTCAGCGGAACCACGTCGCACACCGTGCCGAGAGCGACGAGGTCGAGCCATTCCATCAGGTTGGGCTCGGCCCGGTCGCGGTAGAAGCCGGACTGACGGAGCGCACGGTTGACGGCGACGATGGTGATGAAGGTGACGCCGGCGGCGCAGAGCGTGCGGTAGGCGCCGTCCTCGTCCAGCCGGTTGGGGTTGACCAGGGCGACCGCGGGGGGCAGGCGCGGTTCGGCGGCGTGGTGGTCGAGGACGACGACCTCCAGCCCGGCATCGGCCGCCGCCTCCAGGGCGGCGAAGGCGGAGATGCCGCAATCGACGGTCACCACCAGCCGCACCCCCTCCCCTTTCAGCCGCAGCAGCGCCGCGGCGTTCGGGCCGTAGCCTTCGGTGATGCGGTCGGGGACATAGACGCGGATATCGGCGCCGAGCGAGCGGAAGAATCGGCGCAGCAGCGCGGCGGAGGTGGCGCCGTCGACGTCGTAGTCGCCGAAGACTGCCACCGGCTCGCCATCGCGGATGGCGCGGGCGATGCGCTCGGCCGCCGGATCCATGTCGCGGAAGCGCGAGGGGTCGGGCAGCAGCGCCTTCAGCGTCGGGTTCAGAAAGGTTTCACAGGTGTCGTCGGTGACACCACGGGCGGCCAGCACCCGGCCGACGATCTCCGGCAAGCCACGCCCCTGGGTGAGCGCCTGCGCCTGCCGCTCGTCGCAGGGCCGCGCCTGCCAGCGCTTGCCGGACAGGGAGTTGGCGACGTTGAGGAAGGCGGCGGCTTCGGTCATGGCGGTGCTGCACGGTCGCTGGGATGGGTCCACAGCCATAGCAGACATAGGCGTGCGCGGCACTAGGGGTGTGGGCAGGGGTGGGATGTCGTCGGCTTCGGAGCCCCCTCCCCATCCCTTGTATGTTGAGTTTGGCTTATAGTGTCTCCGACGGATCGAGCTGCTGGGGGTGGCCACCCCC
>NZ_LGQY01000037.1:0-28890 GCF_003116065.1 Azospirillum sp. TSO5
GTCCGAGCGCGGAGGCTGCGGCCGCTCAGCGGCTTGTACCTCAACATCGACACCTCGACGAGAGATCGCCTTCCGTACCGAACCGCCCGCTGCCAGCCGAGCCGTCTGCGTTCTGCGATCATCTGGATGTGCTGGTCGCGCTGCGTGGGCGCGCTTGCGGCGGTATCGTTGGGCACCGCGGTCGCGCGCGGCGGGATGATCACTTCCGCTTCGGGCGTATGTGAGCTCACCGCGCGATAGACGGGGTCACCATCATAGGCGCCGTCCGCCAGCACCGCACCAAGCGGGCGGGCAATCTGGTCGAGCAATGGGCGGTCTGCCGCCATGGCCGACCAAACGCCAGACGCAGCATCAGCCCGGTCTCAATGACGACGTCGGAGTAGCGCGCCGGCCCGTAGCGGGCGGCGTCCAGGCGGCGATCGCCTCCGGCGTCACCCACACCGCCAAGTCACCGCCCCGGCGAAGTGCCGCGTCGTATGCCGCCCAATTCTCCACATGATAGCGGGCTTTCGGGATCTTGGGGCAGCGGGGCTCATTGAACCGCCCCAGGTTTTCCGGAGGCCATTTGTGTTGAGTCACGCCGCCAAGGTGACGTTCTCGGTTTGCGCATAGTAGCGCGCTTCGGCCTCAGCGGGAGGAATGTTGCCGATGGGTTCGAGCAAACGCCGGTGGTTGAACCAGTCGACCCATTCCAGTGTGGCGAACTCGACGGCTTCCACGGTGCGCCATGGCCCGCGGCGGCGGATCACCTCGGTCTTGTAGAGGCCATTGATCGTCTCGGCCAAGGCGTTGTCGCAGGAATCGCCGACGCTGCCGACGGAGGGTTCGACCCCAGCTTCGGTGAGACGCTCCGTGTAGCGAATGGCAAGGTATTGCGCCCGCAATGATTTCGGCGGGATAGCGGTAGCCGGCGTAACGGGGATCGGGGCGCGTCGTCATGCCATCCCATACCCCCGCACGACCCGCCCCGGCAACTGGGTGGTCAACAAGTTGACGTTGCCATCAGCCGGCAGCTGGAACTCCAGGCCACGCAGCATCGGCCGTGATGCCGGCAGCCATCAGCTCGCGCCTACAGCAAGAGTTTGCAGCAGAGCCCCGCGATGGGCGTCGTCCTCTTCGCGGCATCGGGTCGGGGATCGGATCAGGGCCGGCTGTCATGTCGGCCCCATGTCTTCAGTTCAGCTTCAAGAACAATCGAGATTGACGGTGTCCTGCGACAGAATCACCAACTGATGATTGCATCATAAGATTCTCATCAATTTCAAGGACGTATTTTTCTATTGACGCAACGAATCCGAAGCCGTAATTGAGCGAGAAAACCCGTCGAGCATGTACTATGATTGATTTCGTCTCAGAAAACGTCGAATTGATTGAGAAAATTCATCCTGGAGAAGATTGCTCCGAACCAGCCGCGACGGTGCCCCCAGTTGATTTGGCAAAATACTGGGGTGAAGCGTTGCTGCACTCTGCACTCGACGGTCTTCGCACTCAACTGCCGCGCTTGATCATCCCTGGGGAGCCGAGCCTCCTGGCCGATGCGGATTTCTGGGATCGGGCCGGAGCGGCACAGTGGAAGGACAACTTCCTTCCTCGTGACGAGGAGTACGACAAAGTCCCTGTGATGATCGTCGCGTTCGCCGCCGATGGTGCCGCCGTGGGCCCCCGTTTCCAGGCGGATGAGGCCCGCACCGGCCGGCCGCATCGCCGCGAGCACGATGAGGACGATCCCGACGACACTCCGGACGAGAGCGATGCCGGCAGCGCGGAGGGGATCGACGTCTTGTTCCACGTCCCCGCCCAGATCGACAGGATGGGGCGGCTCCAGCCGCCGTACCTGCCCGCGCCGGGCTTCATGCGCATGTGGCTGCGCGAACCTCCCTGTGTCGGAAACCGCGTGACCGTCGCCGACCATCGTCGCGTCGTCGCGCTGCTGGACGATTTCGAAGCCGGTGACGGCTGGAGCGCCTACTGGTCCAACTGCGTGAACTTCTTTGAGCAAGCCACGGGAAATCGGCTCGCGGGGTTCGAATGGCGTGGTCACGGCCGACCGCTGTCACGTCTCGCCTTCGCCATCATGCCATGGTTCGGCGATGCCTCCGTCCGGGCGCTCAGAAAATGCTATCGGCACATCGTGACCGGCAACCGGGCGCCGGCGCTCCTGAAGCACCTTGCCGGTGACGGTCCCGAACAGGACCGCTCACCTCCCGACGACGCCCTGCACGAAAAGGTGCGGGAATGGCACCACGCGATGGTCGACCGCCGGGATGGCAGCCAGCGCGTGGTGTTCCCCCTCGATCCGTCGCAGCGGCTTGCACTGATGCGATACGGCCAACTCGCGATCGAGGAACGGCCGGGACTCGTCGCGGTCAACGGTCCTCCCGGAACCGGCAAGACGGACATGCTGCGCGCCCTGATCGCCAACGTCTGGGTGAACGCCGCCTTGAAGGGACCCAGGCGTAAGAGCGCCCGGCACAAGTCGAAGGAGATTTCAGGCCCGGAAGGGGGCTTCTATACCGGTCATTGTCCCATCGTCGCCGTCTGCGGCGCGACCAACCAGTCGGTCGAAAACGTCATGGATGCCTTCGGCGGGGCCGCGGACCCTGCCAGGACCGACGGACAGCCAGAGGACTCCCTCCGGGCCCGCTGGATTCCGGCTTCCGATTACGGGTTCTTCTTTCCGGCCAAGAGCCGTGCCGACAAGATGCGCAAGCAAAGCGCGGACGCCTGGAATCGCTATCACCTCATCCTCGAAAAATGGACGACGGACAAGGACGGCAACAGCCAAGCCAAGCTGGCGTTCGACGGCGCCGCGGCCGGGCTGGAAAACGCGAACGGACCGCTCGCCTTGATCATGGATTACGGGCGGTGTTTCCTGGCGAGCCAGCGCAAGCATGGAGAGCGCCTCGGGATCAAAGCGGGCTCCGTCGCCCAGCGGCTCGGTACACTGAGAAAACAAGCCGAGGCCGACGACGCCGATTCCAGGAAGGCCGCATCCGACAGGACCTTCTTCTGCCGTCTTCTGCTTGCAGACGCTGCAGCGCAGTTGAAGCTGGCGCTGTGCGCCGCGACGGAGCGCGTCGTCGCGGCGCGGCGGACGTTGCGCGCCATGACCGGTACCGGCGCCGACTTCACGGCCGTCGAGCGCTATGCGAGGGAGCAGCTCCGCGATCCGGAACTGAGCGACCAGGGGCTGACGCTGTCCCTGGAGGGCCTCAGGGAGGCTCTTGCCGTCGGGAGCTCCCCGGACGAGCACATCGAGCGTGTCCTCGACGTTACGGTCCGTCCGGTCTGCTTCCATCTCGCCGCCCGCTACTGGGAGGCGCAGTGGCTCTACGACCTGACATGGCCCCTGTCTTGCCGGCAGAACGAGCTGGAGGCCATGGCCAAGATCACGCCGTGCATCGTCGCCACGGCGCACCGTTTCCCCAATCTGGCGAAAGGCCCGCCGAGGAGCAAGCCCTGGGTCCCGCTCCTCGGCCGGATCGATCTGCTGATCCTCGACGAGGCCGGGCAGGCACCGCCGGAACTCGCAGGTGCGCCACTGGCGCTCGCCCGCACCGCCGTCGTGGTCGGCGACGTCAAACAACTGGCTCCGATCACGGAACTGCAACCGCCGCTCGACCGGCGCATTGCCCTGGACGCCAGCCTTGACGCCGCCGCCCTCAAGGCGCGCAGCCTGCTCAGCACCAGCGGCAGCGCCATGGCCATGGCGGCGACCGCCTCCGTGTACGGCGAGCCGGGCAAGAACGGGCTTCGCCTTCGCAATCATTACCGCTGCGCGCGCAGCATCATCAGCTATTGCGTCGACCTCCTGTACCACGACGACGACGACATCGGCTTCGAGCTGACCCCAAGGGTTCCCGATCCCGTCTTTGAGCCGGCCTGGCTGCTCGGGGCGACGAGCCCGGATGCGTTCCCGTTGCCGCCGATGGGGTTCGTCCAGTGCGGCAGCCCCAACGACGAACCCGTGCCTGGCGACAGCTGGATGAACCCCGGCGAAGCCGACCGCATCCTGCAATGGCTGAAGGACAACGGACCGGCCCTGCTCCGGCACGCCGAGATGCGGGAAGGACCCGATCCGACCCGCGGCCTGGGGTCGATGGTTGCCATCGTCACCCCCTATTCCGGGCAGGCGGCCCGCATCCGCGCGCTTGTTCAGGAGGCCGTGGACGGGAAAGACCTGCCTCCGCGGGGCAGCAAGGACATCATCATCGGCACCGTGCACGCCCTGCAGGGCGCGGAAAGGCCGGTCGTCCTCTTCTCGGCGGTGAACAGCGTGATTAAGCAGGGTACCGAGGTCTTTCTAGACCGCGACGGCCCAGCCATGCTCAACGTCGCCGTGTCCCGCGCGAAGAAGAGCTTCATCCTGTTCGGCCATTCCGAACTGTTCTTCAGCGAGGAAGCGTTCAAGGAAGCCCTGCGCGTTCCCGGGAAAGAGCAGCCGGCCCGGCGGCCGACCGCCGTTCTGGGCGCCTATATGGCCGGCATCCTCGCGGATCGCCCGCGCCTGCGCTGGCCGGACAAGAACGGCGTGGCGATCGGCCTGGGCGGCATCAAGTTCCATCCGACGGCGCTCGTGGTGGTCGAATCGCCGCTCAAGGCGAAGAAGATCGAGAAGGTGCTGCCCGACGCATTCTCCTGTTTCGGTACGCGCGGGCACATTCGCGACATCGACTTCGGCGACGTCGCCGTATCCACGGGCATGATGCCGCATTGGCGGGTGGGAGAATACGCCCGCGATCTGTTGCGCAAGGTCGCCGTCCGTCTTCTCCAGACCCGCCACCTCGTGCTTGCGACGGACGCCGATGCGCAAGGCGAGGCCATCGCCTGGCACGTGTTGCAGGCGCTCAAGCGTTCACCCTTCTGGACGCATGTCCGGACGATAAGCCGCGTCCGCTTCTACTCCCTCGACGAACGGGAAATCCTGCGGGCTTTCGCGGCGGCCGAAACGGTCACCATCCGCAACGCGCAGGGTATGGAGATTCCCGGCCGCCGTCCGGAACAGGCCCTGCACATGGGACTGGTCTACGCGGCCCTGGGTCAAAGGGTGATCGACAACTATCTGGGAGATGTCTACAGCGCCCGTGGCGTGTCGGGCGGCGGGCGTGTCAAAGGGCCGCTGCTGCGCGCCCTGCTCGGCGATCCCGCGGTGGACCGCGGAGGCATCACCGTGTCGCTCGACCTCCAGGTCGACGGGACCGTGTTCGACGCCGAACTCCACGTCGAGGAAGATGGAGAATTGCGGTGCTGGAGCACGGACGACCGGGGCGAGGCCGTCGCGCTGGCCGCGTCGTTCCGCAAGGCGAAACTGGAGGCAGGCCGGCGGGCCGGCGACGACCGGCTGGTGGTCTGGCCGCCGGAATCGTGCAGCGCCGTGGACGTGATGCGCTCCATGTGGCTGCGCGGCCGCGATGACGCGAAGATGACACCGGGTCAGGTCGCCCGCGCCCTGCAGGAATTGTACGAGGGCGGTTGGGACGAGGGGAGCGACGAAGAGCCGAAGAAGGATCCGGCGTTTTCGGCAAAGGAGGGCGAACCGGCGTCCGACATGGAGCCGTGGTGCCGGGTGAGCGCCAACACCGGCCGAATCGAGTTGACCGGGACCGGCCGGCGCGCCGCCACGCTGTGCATGACCGACAAGGTGCTGTCGCGGGTCGGTTCGCGGAATTTCCTGGACGCGCTGGACGACTCGCTGGTGGAGCTTTCCGAGAACCATGCCGCCACCGAAGCGGATTACAAGGCGTGGCTGAGGGCCTGGATCGACCGCATCGGGTTCGACACGGTGCCGGATCGGATCGAAGGTCCGGACGGCACCGACGATGCGCAGGACCTGTTCTCCGGCTTCCCCGCCATGCCGGAGCGGACCGCCTACGACGCGTTCGCCATGGGCCTCGATCCCGATCTGGAGATCCGGCGGCTGGTCAGTGGCGTCGCGGGGCGCCTGCTTGGGCAGGAGGGTGGCGAGACTTGGAGTGGCGAGAGTGGGGAGGGCGAACCATCCGACGCGGGGGAGGATCCGGCGTCGGACTTTGGTACAGACGCGCATCCGCCGCTCACCCCCACCGATGTTTGGGTGGAACCGAACGAACAGGCGATGGACGGATTCTCCGCCGATGCCCGGGCCGTCTACCGGACACTGCACGCGCGGACGGTTTCGGCGGTCTTCCTGCCGGCACTGTACGACGTGCAGCATCTCGCTTGGCCCCTCCCGTCCGGCGGCGGCACCCGGTACTGGGCCTTGGTCCGGTTCGGACGGCGCGTTCAGGACGGCTTGCTGCAGTGCGATCCCGAGCGCGAACGGGAGATCGAAGCCGATCTGTGCCTCGACGCCGCTCCCGATCTCACGGGCAAGGCCCGGATCGCCGGGGCGCGGGTGCGGTGCAGCGCGCTGTTGCAACCGCGGGTCGACACCTTGCTGGGATGGATGGAAGGCAACGGCCTGGGGCGGCCACGGACGACCGCCGGCCATCTTGCGGATCTGCTCGAAAAGCCCCGCCCGCCCATCCGCGCTTCATATTCGGAAGAAGCAGACAATGCAGACCGTTAACGCCGCCTTCCAGCGCCTAAGCCAGAATCCCGACGATGCCGCGGCGCGCCAGAACTTCGCCAAAGCGGTGCACGACAAGCACACTGCAGATATGGCGGCCGGCAAGTCGAAGGCGGCCGCTTACGGCGGCACCTATCCCGGCGTGACCGGCAAACGCCTTTACTCACGGACGGTTCTGCGGGACGCGCTGGCGTTCGGCATTATCCGCTACGGTCTGGCAAACATCGACTGGAGCCGCCTTACCCATGACATTGTCCACCTCAACGGTCTGATGCTGGGTTGGATGGGTCCTTGCACGGCGGGCGTGGTCCACATCGGCACGCCCTGCAAACCCGAACAGTGGCGCAAGCCCTTAAGGGTCGGCACCGAGCTTCGCCGGCGCGATCGCCCCAATTTCGCCGTTCCATTGAGGCCGGCCCACCTGAGGAGACACAAGGGTGGCGTGGCGCAGGATATCTTCGACAAGAAGACCAGCAGGAAGGTCGGCCGAATTTCTTTTGACGGGAACGGAAGTCCGGTTTTTCAATGTGTCGCCGAAATTCTGATGCCACCCAGCCAGTTCTATCACGATCGTCCCGACCATTTCCTGTTCTGCAACATCGCGCTGCGTGACGAGTTGCAGAAACAGGCGGCGAATACGCTGTCCCCGCAGCTCCAGGCGGTGCTGACATGGCTGAATACCGCCAGCATCGCAATGATGAAATCGGGGGCGCCGCCGTTGCTGACGTGGCACCATCACCTCGATGCCGGCCGCATGCAGCTGGTGGAGCGTGATCTCCACGCACATGTCCAGCATGACGGCGGACAAAAATTGTGGGGAATGGATGTCTACCAGCAAGAAAAAGTAAGGACGGATGCCAATGGAAATAAGAAAGAATACAAAGATCGGCATCGGATGTTCAAAATAATTAAGAAGCGTCGCGCGGGAAGGGCTAAGGTCACACCTCCGCCGATGCCGCCTGCGGTCGCCGTGCCGGCTGCGCCCGCCCAATCCACGACATCCCCCTGATCAGGAACGGCACACGAAGATGGATACCCTCACCTGGACGTCCGGCGTTGGACCGGTGCAGCCGAACTTCTCGCCGCGGAACATCGCCGATCTTGAACAGGAGATCGGCCGCCGCCTGCCATCGGCGTTCAAGGCGCTGCTGCCCGACGCCGATGGCGGGCGGCCCAGCCGGAACGTGCTTCACCTGATGAGCGGCGATGGCCAGAAGGCCCGTCTGTGGATCTCGACCTTCCTCCTCACCGCGCCGATACCGGACAGCGGCGAGCTGGCGCCACTGAGAATGGACAGCATCCGCTATGCGCGAGACCTGATCGAGGACGAACATCCCGCATGTGTTCCCTTTGCCCGCGACCCCAGCGACAGTTACTTCGCCTTCGACTACTCAAAAGGCGACAAGGATAATCCAGCCATCGTCTTCTTGGACTCCGAAAACAGCTATGAACTCGTTGAATTGACGGACACGTTCGAGGAGTTTCTCGACTATCTGGAAAGCGACGAGCCATGACGTGGGCCCGCAAATCGCCGAAGGTCGGCGGTTTCGGGGGTCCGACCTGCATGGATTTCCCCGAGGCGCACCGCGCCGAATTGCATTCGACCTGATACGGGCATGTTGCAGGGAGGTTCGGCAGGTCGAGAGGATCCCTTTCCCGTCGCGGCTCACGCAACGCGGACGTACTTCGGGCGCCCGAGATCGAGCATGCGGTTGAGGACCTCGACCGCGATTGCGATTTCGGTGACCTGCGCCTCGTCGGTGTGGGAGCGCAGCGCGTCGCCAATCACCTGCTTGAAGCGTCCGATCTGGGCTTCCGCCAGCGCGCGCTGATTGTATCGGTTGTCTCGTTGCCAGTTCAGCCGGCCTGTTTCGGCGATCATCTGGCTGTGCTGGTCGCGCTGCGTGGGCGCGCTTGCGGCGGTATCGTTGGGCACCGCGGTCGCGCGCGGTGGGATGATCACTTCCGCTTCGGGCGTATGTGTGCTCACCGCGCGATAGACGGGGCACCATCATGGGCGCCGTCCGCCAGCACCGCACCAAGCGGGCGGGCAATCTGGTCGAGCAATGGGCCAACCAAAGAAGCGTCGCCCTCCTCGTTGGACGTCAACTCCGGTGTCCTTCCACCTGTCCGCTCACCGCTTGTTTCGTTGATCATCAGACGGAGGCGTCGCACCCGACAGGAGAAATCGCAGATCAATGCGACGATTCCTCTCCCGCCCGTTTTCCGTACTGTTGGTAGCGACTGCCCGGCCGTCGGCGTAACCGCTGATGCCGAACACCGACCGCCCATCGGCATTCTCCAGCAACTTCAGGCTCGGACTGGCCCTGGTCATCGCCGAAAAAGCCTCGAGCGCGCGTTGCGTCGACAGCTTCCAATTATCGGAATATTGCGGGTTCCTGTTGCCCGACCGCACCGGGTTGCTGTCGGTGTGCCCTTCGACGAACACCGCCTCCAGGAAAGAGGTCGATCCAGCTGGGCAACCCGCGGGAACGGAGGTCGCGCAACGGATTTCCTTCTCCAGCAGCCCGCCCAGAACTTCGAGGGCATCGACACCCTGCTGATCGATCCTGACATTGCCGCTGCCGAAGAGCAGATCGTTGGGAAGGCGCAGCACGCCCTCCTCCTCGTCGAGGAGCACGTCGTAGCTCCTGGACCTCAGTTGGGCGGCCAGCCTCCGGAGCAGTTGGGCACGCTTGACCTTGTTTTCGGCCAGCCGGCTTTGCTCGGTCGCGTAGGTTCGTTCGACCTTTTCCATTCTCTGCTGCGCTTCCACCATCGCAGCACTGGCGTGGACCACCGCTTCCCGTGCCAAAGCCAATTCCGCATTCAGGCGCTTATTGTCCGACTGCGCCTCGGCAAGGCGCCGGCTCAGGGTCGACATATCGCCTTCGGTGCCGCGATTGCCGATGACGACACCGGTAAGCAGGAGGATGAACAGGAACAGGATGCCGGTCAGCAGATCGCTGACCGCGACGAAATGGCCATCCTGCTCCCCGTCCGCGTTCCGGGCGGCACGATGCCGCTGCTTCCAGTTCATCGATTGCATGCGGCTCCCCGATCAGGCATGCGTGATCACGGCCGGCGGGGAGAACTCCGCAAGCGCCGATGCCTTGCGGGGGGGTGGATCGGCGGCCTCCAGGATTTTCCGCAACAGTGGCTCCAGGTCGGCAATCCGATCCACCGCGGCCGCCAGCCGGTCGGCGGCCTCGCCAACCGCGAGAGCGCGTTCGAACACACCGCTCAATAGCGCAAAGGAAGAGCTGTTCCGTGCCATGCCCTGAACGGCCTCGCCGAGCACGGTCATCGGCGGGGCCAGCGACGCCATGCGTTCACCCGACATGACGAGCGCTTCGAGCGGCGGCCGGATGCGGGTGAACGCGTCACCGGCCTCGGCGAGACCGCTGAATGCGGCCTCCAGCGATACAAGGCGTTGCATCGTCGCATCCACCGTGGCGAAGGTCCGGTCGAGGCCGGACAAGCGCTCGCTCAGCGCCGATACCGCGCGGACCGTGGTGTCGAGCGTTTCCATCTGCCGCACGGCTTGGCCGAGCGCATTGAGGGAGTCCTGCATGCCGGCGATGCCTTCAGCCGCCGCCGATATCCGCTCGACCGCGGCCTGGCTCTGGTTGATGGTGCGTGCGGAAGCATCCGTAGCCTTGCCCAGCGATTTGGTGCTGCGCTCGATGTCGCGCGCCAACTGGTCGATCGGCCGGTCGATCGCGCCGATCTTCCCGATCAAACCGTCGAGGGAAAGCAGAAAGGCGGGCAGCGCCTGAGCCGTCCCCTCGTCGGCCGTACGGAAGGAGGTGGAAACACGCTCGATGTCGCCGACGATCCGCTCGGTGGCCGCGGTGAGATCGCGCGCCATCGTCGCGGATGCGACCTGGAACGACCTGTCGATGCTGCCCAGTTCGGTTTCCAGGTTTGCCACGGACTCCTTCAGCCGTGCTGCCACCCGGTCGGCAGTGTCGGCCAGTTGCCCCTCCATGCGCTCCGACGCTTCCGCCGTCGTCTTCACGAGCGCGTCCTGGCCCTCCTGCAAGCCCTGGATCAGTCCGGCGCCGCCCTTTTGCAAGGCATTCCCCAGGTGGGCGGCGGCGGAACCGACCTGCCGGTCCAGAGCTGCGCTGCTGGCTTCGATGGTCTGCGCCAGATTGCCGTTGATGCTCTTCACCGTGTGCATGAGGTCGCCAAAGCCGGATTTCAGCAGCTTCAGGTCGTCGATCAGCCGGTGCGTATGCTCCCGCATCGAATCTTCGAGCCGCCGGGTGAACTCGCCGACCATGCGTTCCATGGATGCGACGCTCAACTCGCCAACCCGGTCGGCCATGCGGTTCATGCCGTCGACCAGCGGCTCCAGCCCCAGGCGCAGGGCCTCGTTGGTGCCGCTCACCAGCTTTCCGACCAGCTCCTCGCGCCATTGCCTGTCGATCGCATCGAGCAGGGAAACCTGTCGCAACAGCAGGCCGTTCGTGGCGGCGATCGCCTGGATAGGATGCTGGACGGGAATGCGGCGGTCCAACTCATGGCCGAACCGGTCAACCTCGGCTTCCACATGGTGGAGCCGATGACGCAACCAGATCGAATAGACAATGGACGAGAGAAGGCCGGCGATGGAGCTGACGAACTTCATCGCCGCCGCCGACAGCAGCCCTTGCAGCGCGTCGTGCGTCGCCTCGGCGGACGTCGCCGACATCGTGCCGCTCGCCGCCATCAGGGCAAGCAGCAGGCTGCTGAAGGTGAAGAGCAGCCCGGTGCCCACCAGGTATCCCGGAACAGCCTGGAAAAGGCCGACATTGATGTTCGCCTGGCGGAGGAGGTCGGCTGACAGGAATTCCGACGGACGTATCGTGGCGACCACGGCTCCAGCGGCATCTGCCGGGCGAACCAGCGTCGATTCGATGCCGGCCCAGGTTCCCCGCAGCGCCGGTGTCCGCCGGAAGATATCAGCCATGGCTTCGAATTGGGGGCCACTGCGCGCGGGAACGGAAACCGCCCTCACCGTCTCCTCCACGGTGCGGAGATCGCCGCGGAAGCGGGCGAATTCACGGCTCGCCCAGACCGCCATGCCAAATCCGGCAAGTGGAAGGATGATGGCAAGGAGCAGGACAAAGGTGTGCTGCGTCAGGAAGGCTGTGACCGTTTCGACCATCATGCGTTGTCCGTCAGCTGAGGCGGGTCATTGGCGCGGAAAGCGCAGATGGCCTGGCCGAGCGACCCGGACCTGCTGGCCGTCCAGCATCGCCCAGGCCGGTGCGACCACCACCGGCTTGTCAAGCTCAACGAACTCGATCTCAAACAATGCACCGAGGTCACGCCGCACCCCCTCGCCCCTGTTCGCGGCCAGGGCCGGAAAGTTGCGTGTCAGCATCCGGCGGGATGGCAGCAGCAAAGCGCGACCGCCGCCACCGGCCGGCAGCGCCCAAAAATCGGCCGTCGGCAGGTCAACCACTTCCAGGATGCCGTCCGGGGTCCGCGTCACGCGCAACACCCGCCACCGTTCCAGGAAACTGTCGCTCCGCTCCTCGTCCTCCATAACCTGGCGATACTCCTCCATGACGAAGGCCACGGGATCGCCTGCCCCGGTCTGGACCTTCCCGCCATGGGGTGGGCTTCTCCCGTGGTCCAGGGGCACGACCTCCCTCCCCGTCCGATCGCGAGGTTCGAACCGTCGGGATGTATTCCCTTCCAGTTCGGCCCTTCCCCGGTCGATCCGGGCCTCGAACGGGCGCTGATCGACCGGCTCGCGCGACCGGGAGTTCAGCGCCTGCATCTGACCCGTCAAAGCACTCATGCCGTCCCTCAGGCCGGCAACCGTGGATCTTGTCTCGCGCATGGCCGCGGAAAGCTCATTGAGCAAATGCTCGGTGGCATAGCCATCCCTCCTCCGGCTGACGTCCCCTTGCAGCGCCTGCATCTGACTCGCCAGAGCACTCATGCTTTCCCTCAGCTCCGCAACCAAGGATCCTATCCTGTGCACGGAGTCAGACAGATCTTTCAGCATCTGCCCGGTATCGCCACCATCCTTTTTCCGGCCGTAGTCGTCGGGCGCCGTCGGGCGCAGTCCCGACGACAGGCTCAAGCTTAGGATCGCGCCCAGGGCGAAGCAGCCCACCATCAGGAGGCCGGACAACCAGTCCCACTCGGCCACTCCCCTGATATCGCCTTGAGCGGACAAGGCGGGCATGGACAGGGCGAAGATCGACAGCGTGATGATCGCGATGCCCGCAAGGACCCGATGCACGGTCATTGGATGAGCCGTCCATGCCGGTTGAAGTACTCGTTCAACGCGCGCAGGGCGATGACGAACGGGGGCTCGATCCCCATGGTGCGCACGGCATCCTTTCCGCGCTTGAAGACCGAGGCGGCCTGACTGCGTTCGGAGACCAGGGCTTCGGTGACCTGGGTGGACACATGGGCCTTGACGATCCCGTCGAACGGCACGATGCGCCCGAACTCCGCCTGATAAAGCTCGATGAAGCGCGAGAGTTGTTCGAGATCGCCGCACCGCCACTCGGAACCAGGCTCCAACTCGCTCGCGGGGGTATTCCACTCTTTGATCTCGTCGCCCACACGAATCCTCTCGCCGATGATGGAGGGAGGAAGGTTTCCCTGGTCATAGGTCAGATCGGTCGCGTCGGTCCGGTCGACCAGCAGTCCGAACGCCACCTCCTCCTTCGGATTCTTGCTGTAGGACAGGGTCAGGGACTGCCTTGAAATGCCTCCCTCTTCTCCAAAGCCGGCCGCCGTGTTGAACACCGCCGCCATGCGGCCGGCGATGCCCTCGTCGGCGCCGAAGAGTTCGCGCATCATCAGGCTGCCGCGTCCGCCATAGCAGAGCTGAATGGCGCCGAGATCGGCGACGCAGAGTTTCGAGTCGACCAGTGCCCTGTAAACCATACCGACGTAATAGAGCAGGCCGGCCATTGCGAACTCGACGGTGCAATGCAGCCCCTTCGCCTCGGGCGTGTCGCTGATGGCCGCACGCTCCTGCTGGAAGGCGCGGCTGAAGGTGTCGCTGTTGACGAACACCTCGGTTCCGTGAAAGACGCGCTGCGTCTCGTGAACAGCCTTCTGGAAATTGCGGAACGTATCGCGCAACGTCTGGCTTTGCCGCGTCAGCGTATAGATGTAGTCCTTCTGACGGGCGAGATAGTCGATCACGATGCTGCGGCCGGCGAAGCGGACGGAACTGCGCCAGATCAGCTTGCGCGACTGCCACAGCGAGATATCGGTCGTCCCGCCACCGATGTCGAAGGTCACCACGGTGCCGGTCAAGGCGACGCCATGGCTGTGGAAGTAAAGTGCGGCGCAGACGCTTTCCGGACTGGGCGCGGCAACCCGCGCCGGAAGCGCGGCTCCCTTCGACGACAGCGCGGTGTTCAGCGCACCCGGAATGATGCCCTGATAGTCCCTGAGCTGCTCGCCCTTGAAGGCTTCCGGGTAGGAAAAGGACCAGTCGATCTCGGCGGGAACCATACCCTCCGCCGCCGCTTCCGCCATCGCCTCCAGCGCCGCCTGGGCGAGGAAGCTTTGCCGGCGCTTGCGGTCGTCCGGAATCGCCGACCATTTCAGATCGAAGCGTAGCGCCCCGCTGGCGTCACCGCGCAACGCCTCAAGGGTCACCTGCACGTCGCGGATGTAGTAGATCCGCTCCGTCCACAGCGGCCAGAGGGGCATTCCCTCATTGGGCAGGCTGTTGCGGTCCTGCAAAACCGATTGGAACGGCAGCGGCCGGCCGCTCATCGGCAGGAATTCCAGCGCATGCTCCCCTTGCGCCTGCGTGTCCTGCTCGTGATCGCGGAAAGGAGATATGCAGCGGTTGCTGAACACGACCGGTTCCGGCGGACGCCCGTCGCGCCGCTGGAAGATGCAGGTGTTCGTCGTGCCGAAATCGACGCCGATGCGCCAGCTGCTCGGCCGGCGCTGGGCCACCGGGGTGGCCTCCGCGGCAAGGATCAGGCCCACGGGCTGGCGGGTGCGCAGCCCGCCGCTCTCGACCGAGGCGACCGTGCAGAGAAAGGCTTCCGGCTGCTCGTGCATCAGCACCAGCGCTTCCTGAAGGTTGTTCTTCTCGCTGAGCATGCGCCGGCGTTTCGATCCTGCGATCGCGGCCTCCAGCCGCTGGACGAGCCAGGAGGGTCCCCCCGCCCCTGCCCCCACGGAACCGCCGGCAGGCTCCATGGCGGCCAGCAGGTCGGAGCGCGTGACCGGGATCGTCGGGGTCAGACTCTCCTCCGGGTTGGCCCCGTAGAACATGTAGTAATAGTCCCAGTGTTCGGACTGGAAATTCGGCCAGACCGACAGGCTGGTCGGAGAGGAGGCACGATGGGCCCGCGGGTAGTGGCGGGAAAGCTGGCAACTGCTCGCTCTGCCCTGATCGTCCTGCACATCGACCCGGAAGATGACCCGATAGCCCCCGTCCTCCGGCCGGATGCTGATGCGCTCCCGCAGTTCAGCAGGCGGATACAGCAGCAGCGCCAACGGCGTCAGGGGCAGCGTGAAGGATTCCGCCTCGCCGTGTGTGGTGATCGCCCCTTCGCTCAGATGGCAGAGCGCCGGAGCGAACAGGCTGTCGATGCCGATGGCGAGAAAGCCCTTCTGCTGGGCGCCCGCCACGATCCGTTCCCGGTTCGAAGGATGGCGAAGTGCCGTCTCCAACGTATCGGAGTTCCAGGCGCGCAGGCTCGACGCGGTGGTCTGGAGCAGGCTGGGAAGCCGCTCGTCGAGAAGAAGGACACCCTTCAGCAGGTGCCGGAATTCCGGGCGGGTGACGATGGCGGTGTCGTATCGCTCGCGGGCGACCAGGGTCTCGAAGGCATTGAGTCGGGAGTACAGCGGGGCGGGCAGTTCGAACTGCTGCGGCGCCCTTCGCACCTCCGCGTCGGTCAGCATCATTCGCGCCTTGCCCTGCAAGGCCTCCATGAACTCGCTGAGCCGGGTGAGCAGCTTGGACAGGCGGCGGTCGGGGGAGCCGGGCGTTTCGAACTGGCGCAGCCCCCGATGCAGGCTGTCGGCGTAGCGCTGGATGAGACAGAGTTCCTCCGGCGTCAGATTGCCGGCGCTCAGCGGATCGTCCAGGCACCCCGTCGCCGGCACGCGCCACTCCACCGACTCATCCAGAGCCAGCTTGTGCGCGCGCACCGGGCAGACCAGCAGATGCGGCACGACCATGGCAAGCAAGCGCCCGTCGAGCGTCAGGAAACCGATCTGCGACCAGTCCTGCTGGTCGGTGATGACGGCCCCCGGACGAAGCTTGTAGGCCACATTGGCGAACAGCGCCCCCGCAGAGCGGCTTTCGGCTGCCGAATGCACGTTCACGATCTGGCTGCGCAACGCCATTCCGCGCTGGACGGACAGCGCAAGAATCCCGATCAGGCCACGCCATTCGCGCACGCTGCGCCGGTGAAGGGGATGGGCGGTGTCGAGCAACGCGCTCTCGAACACCATCGCTTGCGCCCAGACGTCGGGAATGGACAGCAGATCCTCTTCACTCTGCCCGTCCGCCTGCTGCGCCAAGCATTGCGCCAGCGTTCCAAGCCAATTGTAGCTGGTTTCTCCAACCCATTGTCCATACGCTTCCGGCGACGGGAGTGCATCGATGTTGAGCGGCGGGAGCAGATGCTGCGTGGGCATCGGGCAGTCTCCTAGGGCAGATCCGGGCAGGCCAGCGGTCGGCGGAGCAACAAGGATGGATCAGGCGGAACGCCGCAGCGGCTTGCCGTTGGCCAGGGTGCATTGTTCGAACAGGGCCTCGACGAACGCGGAGAGCCCCTCGGCGCCGGGCTTCGGCCGGGCAGCGTTCAGGTTGTCGAGAATGGTCTCCAGCGATGTGCTGTCGGGGCCGGAGTCTGTGACCAGCGTGGGGAAGATGCGCTTGACCCGCTCGAACAGATCGTCGTGGAGGAGGAGCAGACCGTCGCCGTCCGGCGGGCCGTCGGCCCCGATGCTTCCATCGTTGAACAGGTTGACTGCAAGGCCGTCATGGCTGCTGCATCGCACGATGGTGACCATCCAGCGCAGGAAGGCACGGCAATAGCTGTCGAGCTTCGTGCGGGCGTTCTGGGCAGGATCGCCGTCCAACCCGGCGTTCGTCGCGGCCAACAGACGACGGTACCAAAGGTGCCGTTCGTACAGCCGGTGGTTCGGCCGTGCGAGAAGCGGGCCGTAGACTCCGCGGAAGGCGGCGGAAAAGCGCAGCATCCGTCCCAGAACCGTCTTGACCTCTCCGTCCATACCGGCGGCCGTTTCAACGCCGGGCAGGTCGTCCCAGGTCAACTCCGGAGATGCGTTCCTGGCGATGTGCAGGATCCTGGCGTCCCTGGTCGGGCCGTTCAGGAAAAAGCGGGCCGCCGCCAGTGCGCCGTACAATTCCGGAAGAAGGGGCGGATTGCACTGGCCCTTGCCGCCGGTACGCGACACGGGGAGGGAAAGAAGACGGGGCCAGCCGAGCATATAGAGGTTGTCGAACAGAGGCCCGTTGGGACCTGGCCTGGACAGCATGTCCCGGTAATGTTCGAGCGCGCCGCGCGCCTGATGGATGAAGGCGCCCGGATGGGCGTAGATCGGCCCGGCCGACTCCGGTTCGGCATAGGTGAAATAGGGAAGCGCCAGGGCGCCCGAAATCGATACCCGCGGAGAGTTCAGCGCTTCGCGCAGACGTCCCGCGATGACCGGAAAGCCCGAAGCGCCGGTGCCGCCGAATACCGATCCCACGATGAAGATCCGCACGTCGCGGTTCTGCTTCGCCTCGTGGATCGCGGCGAACACGTCCTGCCAGAAATCCTCTTCCGGCGCCACCCTGGCCCCGACGACGGCCGCGCCGACCGCCGGACGGGCGCGGAATCCGTGGGACAGATCCATGTCCTGTTCTTCGCGCAGGTAAAGGGCGTCAAACAGATACCGTCCGTCTTCCTCCATTGCCGAATGGTGGAAGAGGTCGCGCATCGAGGTGACCTCCGCCGGAACCTGCGACCAGCACGCTCCGGATCTCGCCGTCCTGATCTCGGTGCGGAAGAGCGGCGTTTCCTGCGAGACTTGACTGGTGCCGGGATTGCGCAACGCTGCGCGCGTAGCCTGGTACAGCTGCAACATCTCCTTCGTGCGCTCAAGATTCCCGTTGCTGGAATCCGGGTCGACGAAGCCTATCCACATATCCTCGGGGCCCAGGCCCGCAGCGCACAGGTGCAGCATGGCTTCCGCGCAACGGGCACCGGTGCCGCCGATGCCGATGAAGTAGCTTTTGGTCATGCTTGGCTCCGCGCGAACAGCCGGTTCCGGAAAAGCACGGACGGGCGCATGGTCGGCCGGGTCGCGAAGAAGGTTGCGGGATAATAGAAGACCAGGAAAGCCAGCAGTCCCAGCAGCACCACATGCACCGTGTAGCCGACCCTAAGCCCGTAGACGAAACGTCCGACCAACAGATAGTCCAGCACGATGGTCGCAAGGAAGAACAGCAGGGTATTGGCTGACCAAACCGGGGAAAGGGCCGGTACGTCCTTGGGATGATGCACCACCTTCATGGCCGCATAGACCAACCAGACCAGCGACCCCAGAATGGCAAGCCCTATGCTGGACACGAAGACGACGATGATGCCGAATTTCAGGTCTTCGGCAGCGAATTTCTGCGACCGTCCGCTGAATCGATCATCGAGGAGGCCCGAGAAAAGGTTCGGGTCCAACATGTTCAGCAGGGCCACGATGATGGCGCATGCCACCACTTGAATGAATACGGCCAACAAGGTTGGAATGAACTTCTTCATGTTTCCCTGCTGTCATTCCATGTTGTAGACGAGACGGAACGCATGAATGCGCTCCGATGAGTGCTGTTCCTTGGTGATCTGCACCATGAGGTCGCCGAGCGACTCGAGATTCAGCGTCGGGAACAGGATGGTCTCGCTGCCGGAAGCCTCGGCCTTCGCGGATGGCCGCTGAGCCTGCTGTTGTTTCTCCCGCTGTTCCTCCCGCTGCGCGACACGCTTGAGAAGGGCGGCTTCCTGGGTGCCGTTGTAGCTCCAGTCCTTTATCCACTGCCGTGCCTCCGGCGCGGCGTGGAGGGAGGTGAAGGTTACCGTCGTGTCCAGCACATACGTCACATTCGGACGGAAGCCGAAGGTGGCAGCCGGCTCCCGCAGGACGTTGAAGGACAGGCGGTCCGGCTGCACCTGCCCAAGTTCGACCAGTCCCGGGCGCTCGTCATCCTCGATCCAGCCGTTCTCGCAGCCATGCCGGCCCGTGGTGTAGAAATGGATGATGCTCTTCAAGGTCGCGCGTCCGACATCCGGCACCACGGCCTGTCCGGCGAACCACGCCGAATCGCCGTCCTGCCGCTCAAGCGCGATGCTGGCTCCTCCGCCCCGCCGACCGACCGCAATCTGGAATGGGGCCTCGGATGCCGCCGACTTGGCGAGCAGCGCCGCCTCCCTCGTTCCGGTGTTCAGTTCCAGGCGCGGCACCCAGCCGCTTGCGGGCAATGCGCGGGGGGAGAAGACGGTCGAATGATGCGGTCCCATGACCGGCGTTCCGAGCACCTCGGTCTGCAGCGTCGCATAGAGCGTCCGGACCTGCGCATCGCTCCCGATCAGAAGAATGTAGAAGGGCCGTTGCCCGTTGGTGAATTTGATCGATTCCCGCGTCGTGGCGAGGTCGTAGACCCGCCCTGAGAAAGGGGCCTGGATCCCGATGAGCGCGATGCTCAAGCCTTTGTGCAGGATGTCCGCCAGCGCCTGGCGCAGCGGGCTGTTCTCGCCGCCATGCACCTCGGCGGCACTGAGGAACAGGTCGGTCACGACCGCGGTGGTTACACCCGGCTGAGCGGCGGCCTGCTTGAGGACATCGTGCAGATGGGTCTCGCCGGGAGGGACCTGCTTGGTATTGGCTCCCGGCGCAGGCTTGCTGCTGTAGAAGGACACGTCGAGAATGTCGGCGGCCAGCCGATCCGAATAGTTCCGCCTCTCGATGCCGGCGGCGAAGCGGAAGACTTCGAACTCGCTGGCCGAGCGCCGCAGGCTTCCGATCATCGCATGGGCCACCTCCCGGTAGGGCGACGGGCCGGTGTTCCCGACGAAGCCCCGCATGGATCCGGACCCGTCGAGATACAGCCGCACCGGACCGGGACGCGGTGGCGCATCAATCGACGGTGTTGTCGGACGGTCCGGAGAAACAAGGGCCGGAGAAACAGGGGCCGGAGAAACAGGGGGAAGACAGGACGGACGGTCGTCTCCGCACGCCGATAAGAGCAGGGTCAGGGCGCCAAGCGCGGCGGATCGCGCTATGGCACACCACCGCACCGTCCGGCCCGGCACTGCGTCTCCGTCGTCGCTGAGCGAGTGCTCTCCCGTTGGCATTATGCTTCTATGCCTACCATAAACATTGCTTACGAAGGAATGACCAACCATTCTCTATGTAAAAGTGCACCGATCCCAATCCTCTATCAATACAAAATTTTCTTCTTTTTAGACATACATATGTATTCAATAACGTTACTCGATAAGGTTTTCGTGAAAATCATTAGAGCTATTTTATATGGCAAGGAAATTCTTTGTTAACCTCTTCATCATTATTCCGAGAGATTCCGCATACTCGCATGAGCGGTGCATCCGGGACCGTTCCATCGATGGCCCGGCATGCACCGCAAATGGGCGAACGAAGCTGAGGAGACTGGCGTGTCCAGCCGGAAAGCCCTTGTCGATGCAGCGGCGCTTGAGACGTGGGCGACGGGACACGTCGCTCTACCCGCGCTGCTTGAGCTGATCGTCCGTCTTTTGCAGTCGGAGGCGGCGCTGGACACCCTGCATCCCCAGGGCACCAAGCCGTCGTCCGGTCCGGGCTGGGACCTGGTGAGTACCGCCAGGGGTGGGTCGGACTGGGTTCCTGAAGGCGATAGCGTGTGGGCGCTCTCTACGGGCGTCTACAACTCGGACACGGCCGCCGCCAGTCTTGGAAACTTCCTGAAAGAGCCGGGCCACGTCTCTCCGAAACATGGCAGCTTCGTTTTCGTGACGCCGCGCCGTTGGCCCGGCAAGTGGAAATGGCTGGCCGACGCCCGTCATGCCGCCCAATGGAAGGGCATCCGCGTCTATGACGCGGATGACTTGGCCGCTTGGCTGGCGGAGGCTCCGGAGGCGACGCTCTGGTTCCTCGCGACCCAAATCGGCGATCCCGAAGCGCGTGAGGGCTGGATCGAGCCGGACATTCCCTGGAACCCCGACGCATTCCGGCCTGATAGCGGAGCGCTGGCCTGGCTCTCCTGGAACACGCGGATGAGCGATCTGGTCGGCCGTCAGGACGAAAAAGCCCAGCTCACCAGTTGGGCGGGACGGGAAGACGGCGTCCGTTTCCGTTTCCTGGTGGGTGAGGGCGGCATCGGCAAGACCCGGCTCGCGTATGAGGTGGCCGCACAACTCCGGTCGAAGGGATGGGCGGCCGGATTCGTACCCCTTGACGTGCCTCTTCCATTCGACGCCGGCCCCTTCGGTAGTTTCCTGATTCTCGACCGGCCGGAGGAAAACCGGGCAGCGACCCTGGAACGGCTGAGGGAAATTGCACGGCGGCCGAACATCCCCAGCCGCAATCTGTGCGTCCTGTTCATCAGCCGGCAGATCGATGACTGGGACAAGGTGATCGACGAGGCGGGCGCGACCCACCGCCGGGACCCTACGCTGATCCTGACGGAAAGGATCGAGCCGCGTGCGGTGTGGGAATTGTTCAGCACGGTCCTCAGCCGTGTGTCTCGCATGGTCGGCAGCGAGCCGAACACCCCGTCCCTTCCTCAGGTAAGCGACTGGCTGACGCGCGATCCCTTCAACCAGCGTGCGGTGGCTGTCGCAGCCGCGGCCGTGGCGGCGGCATTGCGGCCGGAGCCGGCCGCGCTCGAATTGTCTGGCGCGCAGGCGATCCTGTGGCTCGTCGAGCAGGAACGTATCCGGCTGATGGGCCTTTCGGTTACCTACGGGTTCGAGAAGCAGGCTCTGGAACGGCTGGCCGCGCTGTCGGCGATGCGCGGCGGATTGGACGCGGCGACGATCGAACGGTTGGCGTCTCCTACGCTACGCCTCGGCCTGGGAAGCACGGACAACGTGAAAGGGCGTCTGAAACGAGCGGGTGTCCTGTCGGGCGGCGTTCTTCCTCCACCCGGTCCCCGCATCATGGCCGCCGCCCTCGCCGCCCTCGTTCTGGCGGACTGCGACGCCGTCGTGACGGAATGGCTGTGGACGGTGTTCGACGGCGCCGAAACGGACACGTTCGCGCGGGTCGGCCAGCTGATCTGCGATTCGGAAATCGTTCTTGACCTGCACAAGGGGCACCTGGGCGACCTGCTGGCCGATATGGTGCGCGGCCATCCCGAGCGCGCCAGACGCTTCGCGGACCAACTGCTTCACAGCGTTCCAGCCGGGGTGACCGGTTTTTCGGCCACCGTCTGGAGCACCCTGGCCGCGCATGCGGAATCGGACGTGGACCGGGCGAGAAGCCTGCACAACCTGTCGATCGATCTGTTTGCCCAGAGCAAGGTCGCCGAAGCCCTGGCCGCCATCGGGGAAGCGGTGGCCATCCACCGTACACTCGCCCTGTCCGACCCCGACCGGTTCGAACCAGGGTTGCCGAACCGGTTGAACACCCTGTCCGTCTGCCTCGCCGCCACCGGCGACGATGCCGGAGCCCGTGAGGCTGCGCGCGAGGCGGTGGACATCCTCCGCCGGCTGGCAACGTTGAATCCTGCGGCGCCCCGATCGGAACTGGAGGTGGACCTGGCCTATGGATTGAACACGCTGTCCAACCGCCTCGCCGACTCCGGACAGACCGAGGAAGCCCTCACGGCGATCCACGAGGCCGTGGCCGTCCGGCGTCGTCTGGTCTCCTCGAACCCGGCGGAGCACGAGTCCGGCCTCGCCTTGAGCCTGTCCAACCTGTCCAGCCGTCTCCTGGCTTGCGGCAAGGGTGACGATGCGTTGGCCGCCGCATCGGAAGCGGTGGCCATCCGCCGCCGGCTTGCGGCAATGAACAAGGCCGCTTACGGAGCCGATCTGGCTTCCAGCCTGAACATCCTTTCGGACTGCCTTCTGGACCGGGAAGACACGAGCGCAGCCGCCACAGCCATGCATGAGGCGCTCGACATCCTGAAACCGTTGGCGGAGACGGCGCCCGCACGCTTCAAACCGACACTGGCGGCCGGACTGGACCGCCTGTCCAACTGTCTGGCCGCCATCGGAGACGGCAGCGGCGCACTGAAGGCCGCCTGGGAGGCGGTGGCACTCGGCCGCGACTTGGCGGCGTCCGATGAGGCACGTTTCGCCCCGCTGCTGGCCACCGCGCTGACCAATCTGGCCAAGCGGCTTTACGACGCCGGAGAGCCCGACCGGGCCATCGAGACAATCCGCAAAGCGCTGCCCCTTCATCAGCGGATGTTGGACAGGAATCCCGCGCGGTTCCAAGGGGAATGGTCTGCGGCGGTAACAACCTACGCCGGGTTTCTGGCCGAACGGAACAAGGTCGAGAAAGCCTTGATGGTGTTGGACAGGGCCATCCGGCGCATCCGACCTGCCCTTCGCGACGCCGCCAACTCCGCAGCACAGCAGATTCTCCACGAGTTTCAGAAGCTGCAGGAACGGCTGCGCCGCTCCGACCCGACCCAGGGTGGGCGCGTGCTGGGCGTGGAGGAGCTGCTCGAACTCGCCTTCTTCCTGGTACTGGACGGCTGGGCCACTCCGTCCTTCCTGGTGACGCCGACGCCAAGAGCCTATCTCCAGGCGTTGCAGGAGCGCCGCAAGGAAATGGGACCCGCTGCGCCGTCCGATCTGCTGGAGACGCTGCGGGCCGATCACGGTAAGGCGACGCCGGACCCGCTGTGGCAGGCATGGACGCTGGAAACCCAGATCGGCACCTTGCGAAAGATTCGGGCGGAGCTGTTCGGTGCCGACCGCATCCGTGCCGCCGACCGGACTGCGCGCACATCGGATGCCAGCACCTCTCTCGACCAGACTTTGCGCCAGAGGCCGGATCCATGAACGGCCTGTTCCGCCCGGACCGGCTGGTTCATTTCGCCAGCCAGCTCGCCTCCGGCAACTTGGTGTTCTTTATCGGCGCCGGTTTTTCGCGCGACAGCGAGAAAAACACCACCGACCGTCTGATGCGCCGCTTGGCCGCCCGGGTGATCGGCATATGCCGCACCCTCTCCACCGGTCCGCGAGGGAGGGAAGCGGACCAGCTCCTTGCCACCTTCAAGTCGGTTCATTCACTGAAGGAGATCGAGGAGGTCTCGGCCGACTTCGTCGGGGAGCTGGCACGCAACTACTATCCGGTCAACGACTGGTGCGTGTCGGCCTTGGCCGATCTCGCGGAGATCCTGTACGACATCGGTACACCCGCCCTGATGAGCGACATCGCCGCTGCGGAAGCAAGGCTATTAGAGGAGATCGGTACCCAACCTGGACAGCGGGGAAAAGATCCGCCGGCTGCCGACCCGGTGCCGCTGCGCGCCATCGATCTGAACGGGCTAAGAAAGCTGCTGGAAAATCCGCGCAAGGTCGCTGATGGCAAGATTACTGCCGGCAAGATCCTGTTCCTGGAAGCCATGGGCTTCTCCTGCCAGGAAATGATGAGCGGAGAGCTGTCGCTGGCTGGACGGAAGGCGGTTGCGCACTCTTTCCGGAACAGGCTACGGCGACGGCATCACGTGCTGGCCCGGTTGGCGCGTGAAGGGCTGTCGCCGATCCTGCTCACCACCAACTTCGACCTGCTGATCGAGGGGGCCTATCGGCTGGCGGGCTTCCAGGAATGGGGGGCGCCGAACGCCGCCGCCGCCGGAGACGACGAACCGCCGACACGCCACCCTTATTTCGCCCGGATCGCGATGGCGTCCCACTTCTTCGAAAAGCGGGACGGCGGGCGCGTGGCGTCGATCGTCAAGATCCACGGCTGCGCCGACGCGTTCCGGTCCGCAAGGGGATCGAACAACACGACGGAGCTGCCGGCGATGCTGCGCTCTATCGTCTTCACCTACCGTGAAGTCCAGAACTGGCGGCAGGATTCCTGGTCCCGCGACCTCGTCTACACGCTGCTGCGCACGCGCGCGGTGGCGTTCTGCGGTTACAGCACGGCCGATCCCGTCCTGCACGACACGGTCCGCAACACCTACGAGGAAATGGCCCAGCGGGCCAAGCCCACCTCCCCGGGCGCCCAGGGCGAGGAAGCCCCGGCCTTCTTCTTCGCGCCCGCAGGATCCAAGGAGTTCCATGGCCTGGAGGTGCTGCGGGCTGCCAGCCGGGCGATCGGCGTCGAGCATCCCAAGCTGATCGACCATCCCAATTATCTGAGCTTCAACGCTTCCAGCAGGCCGGAGCTTGCCGATCTCGACGAATCCTTCGCCTGGATTTTCCATGCGGTGTTCCGCCGCCGGCAAATCCAGGCGGTCCGGGCGGAGCTGGGCAGCGTCGTGTCGCTGCTGCTCGGGCACCCGGCCCCGTCGCGGCTGCTCAGGAAAGTGGAGGATGATCTGGAATGCCTCTGGGACGTGGAACAGGCCGCCGCGGCACAATGGCCCGCCCATCCCTCCGCCCGCAAGGCGTTCGCCGACACGGTCGCCTGGACCGAACATTTCCATCCTGCGCTGCTGCGCGACACGGCGATCACGCAGCGCATCGCTTGGCAGGGCCGGCCCCTCATCGCCTTCGACGACCTGCGGGACGGTCACTGGTACTATCCCGCAAACGAAAATTTCGGCTGGACCGCCTGGGGGGCCGTGATGGAGTTGGCGGTCCGGCACCTGGTCGCGGAACTGTCGGATATGCCCGATCAATGGGCGAAGCTCAGCCTGTCATCGGGCAACGCCCCGCCACGGCTCGCGCCGCTGACCAACGACACCATGCCGGCGCTGGCGGTCACGAGCGGAGCTGCCGGGCCGCTGCCGGTCCGTCTGGAACTGTCGCTCGGCCGCTTTCATCGGCCCGGCATACGGGCCTCCGCTTTTGCCCTGCCCGCGTCGACCGTACGCTGGTCGTCCGACGCCATAACGCTGCCTTGGATATCGGCCACCACCCAGGGACCGGCAGCCCGCGATCTGTGGAACTGGGCGGCCGGCACCGCCCGCCCCCTGACCAAGCGAGCGAAAAACCACAAGGACTGGATCGATTGTCTGAGGAATCCCCAATGACCGCGGGAGCGGAGACGCTCGACGACCGGATCGGCGCTTTGCAGGACGCCTTGAGGAAATTGGCCGGCATCAAGCCCGTCGCGGACTTGGCGGCGCTCCACAATCCGAATGGAAGGACGGGTGAACCTCCCCTCCCCGGCGCCCGGTCCCTTGCCAAGGCAATAGCCATCATCGACCACCATTTCGAGCTTGTCTGCGATCTGCTGATAATCGACGACCGTTTCGGGACGGTCGGAGTTGTCCATTTCCTGGATGGCATTGCCCACCAGCCGGCGGAGGACCCTACGGCCTGGTGCCGCCGCACCGTGGAGAATGCCGCCTACCTGCGGCATCTGGCCTTGACCAAGACACAGCAGGCGGGCCGTGGGCCGCGGCCACTGCCGCTCGCGGTCGACCTTGTGCTGGTTCTGCCTAGGGCCACCGAGGTGTCCGGCATCGGCGACGCGTTGCGGGACATTGCGCGGGAGAGCAATTTTCTGCACGGCATCGGTATCCACCTGCTGCCATGGGCGCCGGGTCCGCACACCGCCGCAGGCGAAGCGGCGCTGCGCAGGGCCTTTTGCTGGACTCTTCCGACGATCCGGCGCTGGTTTCCCCCGCCGGAAGGGCACGAACGGGAAGCACGCCCCTTCCGCGGCGCGGAGCTGGTCAACTGGCGCCTGCCTGGGACCCGCTCGCTCAACCTCCAGGAGGACGCGCGTGTCCACCTGGTGTATGGCGCGAACGGATCGGGCAAATCCTCGCTGGTGGAAGCCATCGAGTATCTGGCGACCGGGCGCATCGATCGCCTGGAACGTGTCGAGGATATCGCGCGCATCGTCGAGCACGCACCGGACGGAAAGGCCGCGCCCGCTTCGGCAAAGGTCCGATTCCTGGACGCGGGCACCGAACATGACACCCGACTGGGGCCACCGGTCACACCCGTCGGAATCCCGTCGGCGGGTGCCTTCCGGTTGAATCAGCCGATGATGGACCGGCTCGTCACCCTCAACGATGCCGATCGGATCAGCTATTTCATCAGCACCTTCTTTCCCGACTTCACCGCCGTGGCGCACAATTACGACTCCGCCGAGCAGGTGGCGCGTGAGGCGCGCGACGCGCTTCCGGAACGATTCCGCAAGGCCATGCCATTGGACCCGCGGCTGTTGCGCGAGGTCCTGTCGGAGCGATTGGCTTGGCGCGTCGGGCCGGACGTGAGTGTCGACGATCTGTGGACCCACTGTTTCGCGCTCTCTCGCGAGACCCTCCGCAGGCTTGTGCCGCTTGCCCCGCAGCTCGGCTCCATGCTGGCGATGTCGCCGTCGGAACGGTTGACGGCCGATCAGGTCGCCGGCTGGTTGGGCGAATATGACAGGATGCTCGGCCCCCTTTCCCGCGAAGTCGATACGATTGTCGCGAGGGTCGACGCTGCCCGGCGGGTCTTGGCCCTGCCTGAACTGGCGGCCTGGAAGCCTTCGTCCGGCACCTCCGACGAGGCCACCGCACAAACACTCAACGGCTGGCTGCGTTCGATCACCGCGGTCACGATCATGAGCCGGCACATGGACATCGTGCGCAGCCTGGACCGCGCGAAGCGCGCCAGCGAAAGGCCGTTGGACGACATCGTACCGTCTGCGCTTCTGCCCATGACCTCCGATCGGGCGCCGGACTATCTGCGAACAGCGGAATCCGAACTCCGCGAGCTGGTTCGGGAAGAGGAATCGGCCCGGCGCCGCATAACCGGCCTGGGACGGCGTTCACGTTGGGATGCCGCTGCCGAGGCTGTCCGTCCCACCCTGACCGAAGCACAGGTGCAGGCGTTGGACCAAATCAGCCACTTTCTCATGGGGACCAGGGAAGTCGCGGGGGCCAGGCTCGGACACGCGGTTTCGAGGGCAATCGTGGAAAACAGGACGACGCCGCTGGGCGGCACCACCATCGGCATCGATGGCTGGACCAGGGTCCTGGACGAGCAGCTTGAGGAATTGGAGACGACATTGGAGGCCTTGCGCTCCGTTCCCGTTGCCGAGCGTCTGCCAGGGCCGGTATGGGCCGCTTTCCAGAAGGCAAGCGAAACGCACGACAAGGCGAAACAGGCGGCGGATGCGCTCTCCCGCCATTTCCTCTCCGACATTCTCGGAGCCCCCGGGGGCTCGGCATCCGGCGATGCATCCGGACCACTCCTGACCGAGGCGATCGACGAGCTGATGACTCTGATGACGCCCGCGCGCTGGGCCTATCCGGCCATCGGCGTCGAGCGCGGGGAGGACGACAAGGGCCAGTCGGCGCTGCACATCCGTTTCGGCGATATGCGGAATGGCGAGCTTCGCCTGAACACCGCCGAACTCAACCTCCTTACCTTGTCCCTGTTCCTGCTCTGCGCCCCGAAGGCAGGCAATCCGCTCCATCTGCTGGTGCTGGACGATCCGCTGCAGAACATGGACGAGATGACGGTAACCGTGTTTTCGCGCGGGCTCGCGAAGATCGCCACTCTTCTTGGCGAGCCGTGGAGACTCATCCTCCTGCTGCATGGGGAAGACGATTTCGAGCGGATGCGCCAGGAATTGCCCGCGGCATCCTACCGGTTGCCCTGGCTTTCGCCGACTATGGACATTACTCGGAACGACCAGCGAATCATGCCGGACGAGGACCAGATCTGGACGCAGCATGGGCGACAATCGTTCGCCAGCCTGCAAGTCGATCCGCTGCAGCCTCCCGAACGGCCCGCCGCATAGGACCGGGACCAGCCGCGGACGGACCGCGCGGTCCAGGGCTGGGCAGGCCGACCGAGGCAAGGAGCGCCGGGGCGCGTGGCCCCGGCGGATCGCACCGTTCGGACCCTGCGTCACGGGTGCCGGTGGAAGCTGCCCGGGCCCTGGCCCGGCGGGACGATCCGCACCATCTGCATCATGCCCTGGTCCTCGTGATCCAGGATGTGGCAGTGCAGGACGACCAATGACCGAACCCCAGGTGGATTGCGGAGAGTGTTGATGCACGGAGGCGAGCCGGACCGGTTGGCGGGGGCGAACGCGCCGTGTAGAAGGGTGGCCCCGTTGCCCTGACTACCGCGCCCGCCATGCCCTTCAAGCACAACGCTGCCCGCCGCCACCGCATTCCCAAGATGCGATTTACGGTGACGAATTGGTCCTCGTATGAAGCGGGGCTGCGCCGGCGCGGCAGCCTGACCTTCTGGGTCGATGAGGACGCGATCGCC
>NZ_LGQY01000013.1:0-28026 GCF_003116065.1 Azospirillum sp. TSO5
ATGCAGTCCTTGCTTGCAGCATGAGTTCCCAGTCCGTTCTCACATCCCGGACAATCTGATCACTTTCGTGTAGTGACCCCTACTTGGCCAGGGCGTCCAGCGCCCCCTTCTTGTCGTGCAGCTTGATGCGGGTGCGCCGCTCCACACCGCCGTCGCCGTCCTTGCCCAGCTTGATGTCGGACTGGTTGATCTCGGCGATGGCCGCACGGGCGTCCTTGTTGTTCTTGATCAGCGCCAGATTGACCGTCGCCTCCCCGTCGTCGCCGATCTCGATCACATCGCCCAGGTCGCTGAACGCCATGCGGGCGTATTCCGCCAGCACGCGTTCGTTCGTGATCTGGAACTTGTCCAGCATCGACCCGACCGCCTTCGCGATAGCGGCTTGGATGCGCGGATCCTGCAGCAGGCGCGATGCCGTCGGACCGGACGAGCGCTTGCTGTAGCCGGCGCGGACGGCGGCGTCGCCGCCTTTGAAGTCCTTCAGGTATTCCTGCACGAACAGCGAGTGCTGGACGCTGAGGTCGTCGTCCGTCGTGAACCGCAGGGTGTTCTTCCGTTTCTCCGCCATCTCGACCCCTCAGAAAGGCGCATCTCTGTGCATTAACAGTCCTGTTTGGACTATTTCTCTTGCTGTGAATGACGATCTGTACTAGAATGATGCCATCAAGACAAAACAAGGAACTGCAAAATGTCTTTCAAGACTGACTTGAGCTATGCCAACGTCCTGACCAGCGCCATCAATGTGGATTGGCAGGAACTGCGTGGCGATGATCTCGAAGGTGTGCAGATCATCCTCCCGAAGATTACCCGTGACGTGCTGGAGCAGTACAACGCGGAGATCGACGAGTTTGACGAAGCCGACTGGCTGGAAGACAATCCCGCCGAAGACTTTGCCACCGAGGATGAGCGATCCGCGGCGATGGCCAAGGAAAAACAGGAGTTCGACGAGAGCGCCCTGGATGACGCCATCGAGCGGTTTAAGGAGAGCGACGCCCATCATGAGTGGGCCGACACCTTCGAGCCGATGATGAACTACTTCTGGCCTGTCGAGTTGGGCTATGGCGTCGAACTCGAAGAGGCCGCCACCATGATCGATCAGCACGCCGGCTGCGCCACCCTGGTCTATGTCGAGAGTCTCGACACCCACGGAATCGCGCTCTCCGGCGGCGGGATGGACCTGAGTTGGGACCTTGCCGCGGCCTATCTGTGCTGTGGTTGCGTGCCGCCGCTGAACATTCTCAGCGGTTTGCCGCACATGAAGGAGCGCTCCAACGAGGTTATCAAGCACATCGTCGAGGTGTGCATCCCAAAGGCCGCCGAGTTCATGGAAGATCGGGCGAACAGCCTGCGCGACCATGCCAACAAACTGACCGACCTGATCGAGTAAAACCCAAAAGCCCCACCTCCAAACAGGAGTGGGGCTTTTGGCGTTTGTGGTGCTGATGACGTTCCGGGCTACTAATCAGCGCAAATAGTCCAAATAGGACTTTACATAGCGCGAGAATAGCCGTATATTTACTTCATCAAGAGCAAACAATTCCGAAACATTGGAGATTACGATGACGGTAATGAGCGATGCGCTCGACCTGATCCGCAACAACAAGTCCGCCGTTCTGGCGACCATGGCTGATCTCTCCGTTCTCACGGGCAGAGCAGTCGGCCAAACCGACGCCCTGCGTCTCGCCTACCGGGCGGTGTGCCGCGGAGGGGTGGAAGCGCTCAGCGGAACGGTCGTCAGTGAATACCGGTATCTGCTCGACCGGGCCATGGCCCGCGGAAGCTGGTCCGGACACCCCATCGGGCAATAGCCCGCCCAGCCCCAGATCGCGAAAGCGACTGGGGCTTTTGGGGTAGGAGAACCTCAAACATGGAGGAAACCATGTGTAAACTGTACGTGATCGACCCCTCGTCACCAGCAGGTCATGATCACCAAGTATTCGACAGCCAAGCACAGGCTGAAGAATGTGCGATCACGCTGTCTAATTCCAAAGGTGGCGAACGGATATATGTTTGTGGCGAACCGTTCGTCGACCAATCTAATTTTCGGCGAACTGCTTACAAGGTGATTTCTATCTCCGGAATCCCGCGCTCCGCCAGCCGGAAGTCACGCAAAGGTGGCTCCGCGGCGGTTCTTCAGGCGCCAACAGGGGCGCAGAAGATTGTCGAAACGGAGCCATCAAGATGGGAACCACTCGGCAGTCATGTGGTCGAATACGTCGTAGGCGCCTGACTAACCCAGCCCCAGAGCCCGTCAAACCGGGACTGGGGCTTAGGGCGTAGAAGACCAACCACAGGAGGACTTCATGAACACCCTGCGTTACAGAGTCTACACCAACCACGTCCCGCTGCCCGGCCTGTTTTTGCTGCCGGCAGCCCAGGAAATGTCTGTCCGCATGCAGCAGTTCTTCCCGTCGGTGCGCACCTACTTCCGCTGCGAGCGGGCGACGGTGTGACCATGGGAGAACGTCAAATCGGAGCCGTTGTCCTGGAAGAAACGGACGAGCGCTACACCATCAGGATTGACCTGGATAAGGCCATCCTGGAGGAGGAGGCCCAGAAAGCCGCCGGCAGCGCGTTGATGAACTGGCTGCGCACCCTGCTGCCGAATTGGATCAGCAAGTAGCCCCTAAAAGGCCGCCCGGAAATAGTCCGGTGCGGCCTTTTTGCGTTGACGTGGTGGACTATCGGCCATAGCTTTTCACCACCGGGCGCACGATCTCGCGCCGCAATCCCCAAATCCATGGCAAGAGGAGCCATCATGAGCACCATCAACAAGCCCGAACTGGCTGCCCAGCTCGCCGCGAAGGCCGGCATCACCAAGACCGAGGCCGCCCGCCACATCGACACGCTGACCGACCTGCTGGTCGAGAACCTGAAAGACGGCAACGACGTGCGCCTGCACGGCCTGGGCACGCTGAAGACCGACGTCAAGCCGGAACACGAGGCGCGCAACCCGCGCACCGGCGAGACCTTCACCGCGCCGGCCAAGCGCGTCGTGAAGTTCAAGGCGCAGGCGGGGGTGTTCGCCTGATGGACGCGACCCTGCACGCCCTCACGGCAAACATCGTGAGCGCTTACGTCGGCAACAACACCGCGCCGGCCAGCGACCTGCCGGGACTGATCTCCACCGTCTACGGCGCTCTGTCGCAGGCCGGCGCGGCGGTCGAGGAGAAGCCCGCTCGCGAACCGGCCGTGCCGGTGAAGAAGTCCATCACGCCGGACTATCTGGTGTGCCTGGAGGACGGCAAGAAGGTGAAGATGCTGAAGCGGCATCTGCGCAGCGCCTACGACATGTCGCCGGCCGACTACCGCGCCAAATGGGGGCTGCCGGCCGACTACCCGATGGTCGCGCCGAACTATGCCGCCACGCGGTCCGAGATGGCGAAGCGCATCGGCCTGGGCAAGAAGACGGCGCAGTAAAACGCGCCAACACGACCAAAAGAACGCTGCGAATACTGTTCGCGGCGTTCTTTTTGCTTGCGGTTATGACAAGATGGACTATAATGGTGACATCAAGACACAATACATACCAAGAGGAGATGCGTGATGGCATACGTGCTGTCTCTCAAACACGCTCGCAAATCCGATAGCGACTTTGTTATCGCGGCTGCGCGAGCTTTCTACGTCGATTGGTACTTCAGCGATCTCAACCCGCGCAAGCCCAACGAGAGCAAGCTCTCTGGATGCGAATTGACCGAGGAAGCGCCGGAGACGCAGCGGTGGGCTTTCAAGCTGGCCCGAGAATTTGCCACCGGACTGGTTGGCAAGCTCGGCCCCTCCCTCCCGGTGATCCTGGAGGGTTGGCGGAAGACCTGGGACGAATACGCCCACAAAGACCGGGAAAGCTCCGACGAGAACATGGGCTGGTACGCCGCTATGGAGGCCATGGGCCACGGCGCCGGCCTCTTCGACTTCGGCATCGAGGTCGATCTCCCGCACATCGAAGCATACCCCCGCTGAACCCCAGCCCGGCGCACCGAGAGGTGGCCGGGCTTTGGTGGCAGAAGCAAGAACTCATGGAGCACCCCATGGAATACGAAGCGAAGTGCGGCACGCTGGTCTACTGGGACTCCTTCGCGGGTCTCGTGCCCTGCCGCATCGAGAAAGCCGAACGCGAAGCCGGCCAGATCAAAATCACCGTCGAGGTGACCGCCGATCGCGGACCGTACAAGCGGGGCGAGCGGCACACCAAGAGCGGCCAGTGGGTCGTTCCTCGTGATCGCGTAAAGAACCGCCGCCACTGCAGCACCCAGATCCTGCCGTTCGCCTGGAAAGTCCCGGAAGCGGCAGCTTGATCCCCAGCCCCAGACCACGCGAGTGGCTGGGGCTTTTGGGGTAGGAGAACAAACCCGAGGAGAAGCCAATGGCCATCTACGGAGAAAACGCCAAGCGCAACGCCGAGGCTGCCCGACAACTCATCGTCCACCTTCAGGAAGTACAACGCCTGATCGACCTGATGAGAGACAAGACCGGCATCACAAAGCCGTTCGACGAGGCATTCGGCAAGCTGGACAACGACCTGCTGTCGGTCGCCGACGGCATGATCGCCGCCCTGAGGCACGGCATCGACCGCACCAACGCCATGTACGGCAAATAACTGCCAAAGCCCCAGCCGATTCCTCGGTCTGGGGCTTTGTGATTCAGGCCTCCAGATTGCGCCTCCGTCTGCGGGCGTGATACGCTCGACGCAGCGCGGAGGATGCGATGCAGAGCGATCCAGAGACCATCAGGGCGATCGAGGCTCGGCTGGCGGGGTTTGCCGAGATGTCGGAGCATGGGCGCATCGACGGCGCCGCGCTGCTGGACTTCAGCAAGGGGCGGTCCGATCTGCCCAGCACCACGACCAAGCTCGGCCTGCGCGGATCGCGCGGCATGACGCTGGTCTTCGAGCTGCTGGAGCGTGCCGGGTTGGAGCGGCCGGCAGTAGCGTGGGGAGAGGCGCAGGCGCCACTGTTACCGAAATGTCGCGCCAAGTGGATGGTGTGGCTGTTTCATTGAACGCTCCGATGCCCGATCATCTGATCGCGAACATGCATGAGAATCCTGCCCAGGTGGTTTTCGCCCTCGCCACGGCACACGCCCCAGAAGATGTCTCCCCAGGTATTCCCCTCGACCAACTCGGCATCGCCGGTGGCGAGCAACGCCGTGGCAAGGTGATTATGCGACCAGAACTTCTCCATCACGAGGAATGTCATGGCGGGAACCTTTACGTCATCCCAGTCAGGCCGCATCAGTAGCCATTTTCCCGCCTTCTTGGCTGACCCTGGGGAGGAGAGAAGGGCGATCTTCCTCCGCTCCGCAACGTCGAGCGTCTTCGTGGCCTGGTAAGCGTGCTCGACCGTCGGGTAGGTGATGCCGCCAACCGATATCCGAACCGGCTCGAAATTCGACAGGAAACGGTATTGACCATGAAAGCTGGTGATCGGCGCGTGCGGCATCACAGCCCCCGCCAGTTCGCAAGCGCGTCCAGCGCCTCGCGCAGAGCCGCCGCGGTGGCGCCCTTCGGCACCTCCTGCAGACACACCACCGCCGCCAGCAGATCGGCACGCTGCGCACCGACGGCCCGCCACACCTCGCGGAAGCGCGCCTGGTTCTCAGCATCGGCGTCGCTCATCTCGCCGTCGGTGCGGGTGCTGGCGACGCTGTAGCTCGCGCTGACCCGGTGATCGAGCCCGGTGCTTTCCCACAGCTTCCGCAGCCAATTGGCGGCCGAGACGCGCCGGTCCAGGGACACCTCCGCATCGGCGCGCTGCCGTTCGGAGGCTCCGGCCGGCAACTCGTCGGCGATCAGCCCGCGCTCCACCATCGTCTCGAACAGCGATTCCGCCACCACCAGCGCACCGACCCGCTGGCTGACCCGCGCCTCCTCCGTGATGAAGTGGCGCTGGACCGTGACGCCCATGCCGTGCCGAGCGCGCTCCGGCGTACCGGTGTCGTCGCCGTTGATCGACAGCACCAGCCCCGTCTTGCGATCGCGCTGGAGGCCCTGGGCTCGCAGTTGCTGCTCGCGCGTGACCGGCCGCGGCGCGGCGGGCTTCTGCTTCCGCTTGCCCATCACAGCACCCCCAGACACGCCAGCAGCAGGCGGGCGGCGGCGTAGACCAGCGACCCGACACCGCCCAGCAGCAGGAACGTCAGCACAAAGGCCGCGACGGAGGCGTGGGCGCGCTGCTTGATGGACCGCGCGTCAGAAGGCATAGTCCAACTCCTCGAATTGAACGCCGGCCTCAATGAAGAGGGTGCGGGCCTCGGCGGCGCTCGCAGCCCAATCGGCGCGCAGCTCGGCGCCGGCCGGCCACACGACCCGCACGATGCCGGCCTGAATCAGCAGGGCGGCGCATTGCGAGCAGCAGGGGGCGGTGACGTAGGCCGTGCTGCCGGCCAGTGGCGTGCCGACGCGGGCGGCGGCTGCGACCGCATTAGCCTCAGCGTGGGTAACCCTTAAGTGTTTTCGCGGCCGGTCGACGTAGATCTCGACATCGTCGCGGCAGCCGCGAGGGAAACCGTTGCGCCCCTTTGCTCGCACTTCGCCGCCGGGTCCGATGATCGCGCAGCCGACTTGAGTTGATGGATCCTTGGAATAGCGCTGCGAGACCCGCGCCTCGTCCATGCCGTATTGATCGTGGCGAGAAGTCATGAGGCGCTTCCTGACTTGATGATCGAGATGGCGCAGCAGCAAGCCTCGACGATGCAGATAACGACGTCGAAGGCCGCGAACGCCGTGTTGCCGGCGAGGAAGTTGCGCACCGCGCTGTAGCCGGCCGCGCCGGAGACGAACGCCGCGACGGACGCCCAGGCTGCCCACCTCATTTCGGCGCCTTTCGCAGATTCATGCGCTGGGCGACGACATGGGCCTCGATGTAGTCTAGGTTCTGGCTGAAGGCCTTCTCCGCATTCGCTCGGGCCTCCGCGATGGCGTGGTCGTTGCCGCTCCACATGGCCGCCCGGTACATCGTCACACTGCCCTCCACCATCAGGTTGGAGGCGACGACGAACTCAGCAGCCCGGATCGGATCCGGTGCCGAGGGATTGATCGTGTCAGCGGACATGGCCAGTCTCCTGCGGGCAGCGCTGCTCCGGAATCTCCCGGCAGCTGGTGCGGGTGGTGGGGACGACGACAGTGCTCGGCGGCACCTGGATGGCATCGCGCGGGCCGTCGTCCTCGGCGGAGAGCGCCGCGGCGGCCGGCAGCAGCAGCCACAGCACCACGATGACGAGAAGGGTTGCCGCGATGGCGGCGCGCTGGACGGTCATGGCGTCACCTTCACGACGGGAGAGCCGCGGTCATCGGTGCCGAGGCCGCGCAGGTCATAGGTCAGCAGGGTGATGGCGCACCAAGCCGCAGCGGCCAGATGATGACCAGGGTCTTGCGGATCGTCCCGCTCTCCGCCCCAGAACGCCCAAGCGTGCCGCATCATGGCGTCGAATATGCGGCTCCAGGCCATGCCGCGCGCCCAATTTCCGCGACCGTATTTCTCGGCACCCAGCATGTAGCGCTTGATGATCTCCGCCATGGCGTCCGGCGGAATCTGGCTCCACTCCAGCTTGCCAGCATCATCCTTGACGCCTTCGCCAGGAGCGGGCGATGCCGGAATCCGATCGAACCCAAGCAGGGAATCAATTTCATCCTGATCAAGCACCCGCGTCGACCCATCGTCATCGGCGGAAGTGGGGCCGGGGCGCTGATCGGCGCCGCGCCGCTCTTTGAGCCGATCCTTGATCGACCCCAGGATGGCGTCCATCGGGATGGGGGATTCGAAAACCCTGCACGGCTCGGCGGCGATGATGAGCGGGCTCCCGTCCGGCATTTTCAGGATATTGTCGTCGGGAATGGCGCCACCATCGTCCTCCTCCTGGATCCGGCGGATCGATGCCAGAATCTCCGTCATCGACGGCTCGCGGCCTGCGGCGACGATCTCGATCAGTGCATCCCACTCGCCACGCGTGACGAAGGGCGGCAGCGGGTCGGCAGCCCTCATCCGCTGCGCCAAATCGGTGTTGCGCAGCACGCCGGCGCCATCACCCTCCGGATCGCGCGCAGCGGAGCGGATCACGGCCCAGTCCTCATCCGTGAACCCAGCCGGCGGCGAGCCCACACGGACACGTTCAGCCAGCGACTTGTCGAAGTCGGTCATTTCGCCACCTTGGGCTTGTTGATGTAGTCGATGGTCGGCGGGCCGCCGTGCAGTGCGTCCCACACGAAGAAGGCGTGATTCTTCTTGCCGCCGTACTCGCCAGCGAAGAACTGCGCCCGGCTGGTCAGCACCAGCTTGCGGGACCAGTGCGGGCAGCGTTCGAACAGGTCGGACCGGGTGCGGGCGCTGTCGAAGTCGACGCGCAGGAACATGGCCACCATGCCACCGACCGGCATCATGAGCTTCAGCGCGTGCCGCACGAACGCCTCGGCCAGCTTGCCGCGCTCGCCGAATGGCGGGTTGGTGAAGATCGTCCGAATGCCGCAGGCGGCATCGAGCGGCGGCGTGTCGAGGAAGTTGTGCAGTCCGTCCAGGCCGTCGTAACCGTGGTCGTGAATGTCGGTCGCCCACGTGCGGTAGCCGGCCTCGCGCAGGATGCGCGCCATGGCGCCATCGCCACAGGCGGGCTCCAGCACCTCGCCGCGGAGCGTCAACTTGTCGAGCGCGCCGGCCGTGATCCAAGGCTCGGTCGGATACCAGTCGAAGTCGGACCGCTCGTGACCGCTCTCGGTGTGGGTGGCCAGCTTGGTCATGCGGAGCCCTTCATGGCGGCAAGCGCGCCGGGATGAACGTTGAAGATGCCCGACTGCACCTGAGCGCGGAGTTCGGTCGCGCGATCGGCGATCTGCTGCTGGCCGGCCCGGATCAGCGACTGGTGGCAGTCGCCGATATGGACGGCGGTGCCGGTGCCGGTCACCACCACGCGCTCCCAGTCCTCGCCGTGCAGCGAGCGACCACACGATGGGCAATCGACCACCGCTGGGTAGGCGCGCTGCCCGAGCTTCTTCAGCCGGTTGGCGCCGCGTGATGCAGCCTTGCTGGCCAAGTGGTGTCCTCAACATCGTGCGGTGGGTGTCGGCTCATAATAGTCCGATAAGGACTATTCACTGTGTACCGAAATGGTATTAGACAATTTGCGGGTATCCTTGACAGGAGTATGTTCCTAGGTCAAAAATGTGCGCACCCACAACGCAAGGAGGAACCGCATGGACGCAGACATCTCCCACGCCGAAAGCGCAGCCACCATCGCCACTCTGACCGCCGCTGCCACCGGGCAGTCGGAGGCCGTGCGCTCGGCGTTGGATCAGGTCACGCTCCGCTGCGCGCCGCACAGCCAGCAGGAGGCTGCTGCGATGGCGGGCGCGCTACGGAGCGAGCTGTCACGGGTTTACGAGGAGGCGCTGGGGAGCCTCAGCGTGACGGACCATGACCTGCTGCACCGGTTGTCGGCCTGCACCGACGGTATCAGCGGGATCGAGGCGTGGTTGGCAGGGTGAGGCATCACCCCTTCACACAGACGACCTGGCAGACTTCGCTTTTCGCATCAACCCGGTCGCTTGCCCAATGTCTGAACGTGTCATTGATGAGACAGGTAAACTCATCAATGGTCATGTCCGACTTCGCCCTGTTGATTTCAAAACAGCACGGCACGCAATTCTCTGTGGTGTAGCCCTTCAGCGGATCTTTTCTGTCTATTCCGTTGAAAAGCATCACGCTAGATCCGCGATATGCCATCGGTCGCGATGGAGGGCGACCTGTATAGTAACACGGAGCGAAAATCAATTCAGCAAATTGCCTGTCTGTAAGGGAGAATTCAATTTTACGCCTTCTGGCGTTGTTTTTGTAAGACGCCAGAAGGCGGGCAAATGGCTTCCCTTCAGGAAATTTTGTATCTCGACGCGCGCACCCGCAACTTATCGTTTTTCCTCCGATCAGGCATCGACTTGTCGTCGTGATCTCTCCACCGCAATCACAGAGGCAACGCCATGCAGCAAAAGAACAGCGCACTCGCCCATTATTATCTGGATAGGCTTTGCTTCCATTCCTCGAAACTACAGTAAGTCGCCCGAACCTGCGGCCTGTCAGATCTATAGCCAAAACCATAGATCACCCCTTTACACAAATGACCTGACGAAGGGTGTGAACAACCTCAACTAGATCCGACTGTGCAGACATTACTTGGTCTATGTCCTTATACGCCGCCGGCGTTTCGTCGATCACGTCGGAATCCTTCCGGCACTCGACGCTGGCCGTGGCTGCCTCGTGATCAGCAATGGTGAACCTCTTCTTGGCTTCAGCGCGCGACATCGCCCGGCCGGCGCCATGCGAGCAGGAGCAGAAGCTCTCGTGGTTGCCCTTGCCGCGCACGATGAACGACTTGGCGCCCATGCTGCCGGGGATGATCCCCATCTCGCCGGCGCGGGCACGCACCGCCCCCTTGCGGGTCACCCAGACGTTCGCACCAAAGTGATGCTCTTTGACCACGTAGTTGTGGTGGCAGTTGACGGCGGTCAGGCCGTACGTGAACTTGCGGCCGAGCGTCGTCATGATGGCCTGCATGGTAGCATCCATCATGACGCGGCGGTTCGCCTGCGCGAAATCCTGCGCCCAGCTTACCGCCTCGACGTAATCGTCGAACAGCGGCGTGCCCTCGGGCAGATAGGCGAGATCCTTGTCGGGAAGGGGCACGAACCACTTCGCGCACTCTTCCTGGGCGCGCTCGATGAAATAGGTGCCGATGGCGTTGCCGACGCCGCGCGATCCGCTGTGCAGCATCACCCACACGCGATCGGCCTCGTCCAGGCACAGCTCGATGAAGTGGTTGCCGGTTCCCAGTGTCCCGAGGTGCCGCGGCGCCCGCAAGCCGGCGCGCTCCAGTTTGGGGTGCTTGGCCAGGATCGCGTCCAGCCGCTCCTTCAGCGGGACCATCTCCTCCTCGTCGAAGATCGTCGTGAAGGCGTTGGCGATGTTCGTCGGTACCTCGCCCCAGGCACCCCGATCGTTGGCCCCACCGTTGTCGGTGCGCCCGTGGGGAACGGCGGCCTCGATGGCGCTGCGGATGGCGCGCAGGTTGTCCGGCAGGTCGTTGGCCGTGAGGCTGGTCATGGCCGCGCACATGCCGCACCCGATGTCCACACCCACCGCCGCCGGCACGATGGCGCCGCGCGTCGGAATGACGCTGCCGATCGTCGCACCCTTGCCCCAATGAACGTCCGGCATGGCGGCGACGTGGTGGAAGACGAAGGGCAGGGCGGCGACATTGCGGAGCTGCTGCATGGCGGAATCCTCGACCGGGACACCGCGCGTCCAGGTTTTCAGCGGCTTGCTGCTGGCGTCCTGCGGAGCGTGATAAATGAACTGTCCATTGTTCGTCATGCTGCAATTCCTTACGAAAAAGCCGCCCGCACCAGATGGCCGGGCGGCTGCACGTTGACGCGACGTCGATCAGACCAGGCGCTCGATCCGCTCCACCTGCTCGGTGGTGGCCGAATTGACGGCGTCCAGCCGGCTCAGCAGGGAGAAGATCTCGTCGACCACGCCGGTTGGGCCGGTCGCTTTGCCTTCGGAGCCGCCGACGCCGGAGATCTCGGCGCCATAGGCACGGTCGCCGGCGAGGGACAGGTGGTCGAAATTCGCACCGGCGCGAGCCAGGATGGCTTCCAGGCGATTGCGCACGGTTTCGAGGGTCGTGTCCGGACGATCGCGCACATCGGCGGTGGCGACGGACTCCGCGATGCGCTGATAGGCGGAAAGGCTGTGGCTCATGGTGATCCCCATGACTTATTTTGCAGGATGCCGCCCCGCACCGTGCAGGGCGGCCGATTGCTGAAGGAGCGCCGATCAGCGCGTCTTGGTGCAGGCGCCCGGGCGGACCAGCCGCTCCTTGTCGCTGGCGTCCTTGGTCTTCAGGAACGCGCCGTTGGCGCCGGCGACCGTGGCGGTGATGGTGGCGGTGACCTTGGTCGTGGCGCGACCGCTCGGGCGGAAGGTGACCTTGTCGCCGACCTTGAACTCGGAGGTGGTGCTCATGCTGTCTCCGTCGGGGGAGGGTGGGGAAGGGGTGCCGGGCCTTCCACCCGGGCTGGGCGCCTATATCGGAGCGTCGTCCCGTCCAGCCTGCCTCACCTGGACCGAGGCCCATTGCGCAGGGCGGCGCGTGCGGTCGCATTAGTCGTCCGGTACTGAACCGCCAGCCATTCCGGAGACCTGCCGGAGGTTTGCCGCCATCCGACCCGCCCACCACTCAGGGCCTACGCCCATGTTTCCGACCGCAAGGTGGCTCTGGTCGCCGGCTTAGCCTGCCATCGCCCCGCCGGAGGAGCTTTTCGCTGACAGGACCTCGATGCCCATTCGGGCGAAACTGGAGCGGCCGACCGGCACGGACCGGCCTGTTCGCATGTTGGGCATGCCTAGGAACCGACCAACCGCTATCCCCCACCGGGAAGCCGCATGAAGTGCCGGGTATCCTCCGGCTGCGGTTCAGCGCTGCGCATCGCCTCCCCTCTGACAGACTTTCGCACTGCCTGCGGCCTACAGGCGCACACGCTAACCCGCGTCGCCAGTGGTAGACACACCGCCGCCGGGCCGCTGGTGCGGATGGCGGAACCTGTTTCGACACTGGACTAGACCGCTCGCTCCCCACACCGATTTAGTCCGCTGTCGGCGGTCAAGCGCACAACGTGCTCCCGCCTTGGCGTATTTACGGTCCATAGCCTCGTCCGTCCGCCAGTGTCGATCTGTTTGCGGCGCAGAGGCGTAGGTGGATCGGACCCTGCCGGCTACCGGCCCCGTCTCCCTGTTGACGGCCCTTGGTGCGCTTGCTCCGCAACTCGTCTGCCCCATGCGCGGGGCGAATAAGCTCTAGCGATGCGGTCAAACCGTCTCTCGCCAGAGAGCCCACGGCGCGCCGCGGGTTGGTATCTTGGGATGGGCTCTCACCATCTGCGGCCCGGAGAAGCCTCTTCCTGTATTCTCGACGTACCCGGTGGCACACGGGAAGGTCGAGAGCGTCCAGGCTCCGCATCGCATGCCCATTCAGGCAAATCTGGTCGGGGTGGCAGGGTTCGAACCTGCGACCTGCGGTACCCAAAACCGCCGCGCTACCAAGCTGCGCTACACCCCGGTGTCAGCGGGGCTCTCACCCGCTTTCCGCCCCACTGTGGCTGGGGCGTCTCATCCGTGCCGGGCCCGATTGACACCGAACCGCTTGGGTGCTGCTGTCGCCGCGCCCTGGCTAGGACCACCTTCCGATCTTCATCGTGCGGCGTCCGTGGGTCCAAAATAGTCCTTGTTGGACTAAGCGCAAGCAAAAAATATATCTCAGAGGTAGTAGTCGAGATTGCCCTTGCCGCCCGGCACTTGCGGCTCCAGGAAACCGGCGGCCGACTGGATCAGCTTGCGAGCGCGTTCGATGTCCGTCGGCGACGGTTCGCCCGTGAGCGCAGCACCGGCCAAGGCCAGCAGGAAGAACGCGCCGGCGGGGCTGGTGGGCTGCAGATCGGGCGCCGACGCCTCGACGATGGCCAGTTGCTCTTCGGCGTCGGCGACCTGCGGATGGATCATGGTCCCGCGGTCGAAGTCACGGATGGTTTGGATCAGCGCGCACGCGCGCTTGGCCGCCGCGGCTGCGGGGCAGGGTGTGTCTGACACTGCACTCTCCTCTGATTTAGCGTCGGCGCCGCACGCCGTCGTTGCTGGATATTGAACGGAGCCCCTCTATGCGACAACCCCTGATATTCCCGTATTCGGAAACACGGGTGTTTCACGGAAAAACTGAACTAATACAATGGCTTATAACTGTGATTCGGCCATTTACCGTGAAACGACAATGACCGTGCATCGCCGCATCAGCCTTACCAAGAAATACTCACGCCACCGCCGAACCGCAACCGGTGCAGATGACCTATGGCGAAGAGTGGCCGACCGCAAGTCTCCATCATACGGGCCTAGGACCCACGATCTATAGTTTCGCGCCTAGACCTTCCGACAGGTAATAACGATGGTCTCTCCAGCGTTCCAGGGCGGCCGATGGTTATGCCTGTCAGTCGCGAGCACTTCCATCCGGCCTATGCCTCCGATCTGCACCTGCCGACCATTCCAGTGATCGTGGTCATTGACCGTCGCGATCTCCCGCGTCGTGATGCTGCGCGCGGTGGCGGGGTGCGGGTTCGGCGCCGGCCCGATGTCGATCACCTCGAAGCGAGGTATCATGCGTAGATTCCGCCACGCAGGATGCCGAGCGGATGCTGCGGCGCGACGATAGGGAACTGCCGATCCACCGACAGGCCGGTGGCCAGCACGCCCATCTGCCGGCGGATGGTGCGCTCCTGGGTGGCCGAGCAGTAGATGACGCCGGCGGCTTGATCGACCATCGGGTCGGCATCGCGGAACTGCGGAGTGCGGAACTCGACGTACGGATCGAAATCGAACCAGCGCGCCAGCCAGTGAACGAAGGGGTGCGCTGGGCTGCGGTGGACGGTCTCGCCGTCCGGCACTTGCGGCCAGTTGGGCGACACCACGATGCGGAAGCCGAACGGGTTCATTGCTTGCCGGCCTCCTTCTTGGCCTCGTGCTTGGCGCGCTCGGCGGCGCGGAACTCTTCCGCCCAAGCGGCGCCTTGCTTCACAGCGCCTTCGATGGTCTCGTCGTAGAAGTGACGGCCGGTGGTGTACCCCCACGAAAAGCCGTAGCCGTGCTCGCAGAAACTGGTGGGGACCGGCGTCCGGATCAGCACCAGGAAGCCGAACAGCCCCTTGTCGCGCAGTCGGTCGGCCAGGATCTCCCTCGCTTCCTCGTCCGACATGGCCTCAAACTCGTCCTCGTCCTCGTCACTCGGCATGACGCTAATCGGGATACTGCGCCAGATTGGGGAGGCGGGGTCATCCTGCAGGTCGCGCAGGTCGTCCAGCAGGTTCTCCAGATCCTCGCGGCACCCGTCCGGGTTCGCCACAATGGCGCCCAGGTGCAGGATGCGCTCGACGGCCAGATTGGCGTCCCCGCACATCTCCATCACCGAGCGATTGCGGTCGTCGATGCCGAGCGCGATCTCGTCCAGAACCACCCCGGCGTCCGCCGCCTGCTTGGCGCAGTCCGCCATGAAGGTGTTGGCCGCTTCGAGCGCCTGCGCGGAATCTTCGAAGCTGTCATCGCCGACGATGGTGCCGCGGACCATGGGGCGATGCACAATGACGTTGGTCTTCATGTTGCCGGAAGCCGCGGCCTCAGCCGGCCCCTTCGCGAAGAAGGCCGACCGTTGTTCGGCGGTGGTGGAGGCGTCCCGCAGCCAAGCGAGTTGGCGTCTGGTCAGGCGGTAGGTCATTTGATGGCTCCGAAATTGCGCTAGGAGAGGGTGATGCCGACCACATCGCCGGCCCGAGCCGCGACCCGCAGGCGCTTCTGCGCACGGCGGAACCGCTTCAGGTCAGCTCGAGCGATGGCGGCCAGGTCGTCGTCGGTGGGCTGGGGCGGGGAGGGGATTTCGACGACGTTCACGATGGAGCCGTCGTCCATCACAACGCGGCACATGGAGGCGGCGAAGAGGCATGCCGCCAATCCGGCGCGATTCTTCATGACGGATTCTCCGGAGAGGCTGCGGGCGCTCCGGGTCCACGAGTGGCGTCGATGGCGTCGCGGGCAATAGCCTGCAAATCAGCATAGAAGAGCCACGGGTCGCCGATGCAGGTCTTGGTGTCCAGGGGCTCAGCGATCTTCTCCAGCGCCTCCAGCAAACGCTTCGCCGTATCCTCCGCAGCTTCCCGCGCCTTGTTGGCGGCAACGGCCTTGCGCTTGATGCGGCGCGTGGCTTCCGGCCAGTTCCGCGGGTCGCGCTCGTACCGCAATTCATCCACCTCGTCCTGAAGTCGTTTGGCGCGCTCCAGCACCGCCGGCAGGTCGTAGGTATCCTTGCCGCGCAGAATGACGTTGCGGGCTTCGGCGCGCTGGGAGCGCTCGGTGGCATCGGCGGCATCGCGGCGCGCGATGCGAAGCTCGGCTTCGAGGGCTTCGATGGTCGCCATGCTCTCAGTCCTCTGCATTGGTCTGCGCAACAGACGCCTTCGCAACCGACGGCACGAAGACCGTCATCCTGGAGCCGGCCACCGGCTTGCGGAAATTTGGCTGGCCCTTGTTCGGGCCGCGCGTGATAAGCGGGCACTGGACGCCGGTGACGTTCACACCGCCGTGAAGCTTGACGAAGTTGTAGGGGTGCCAGCCCGGCTTGCCGGCAAGCTTGATCGCCTCGCGTTCGAGGCGGGTTTCGTAAACCATCGTTTGGATTGCTCCTGTTGTGCACGTCATGGGCCAGCCCCGGCGCAGTTCGGTTCGTGAGGGGCCACTCGGCTGCTCAAGGAGAAGGGTGCGGCAAGCCTGATCTCATCCCCCTGATGGCCATCTCGGTGGAGGCGATTGCTGCGGCTTGGCAGAGCCGCGTCCTCACCACCCAGACATCGCCGCCGTTCCACACCGAGGCTGACCGATGACGCGCATTGTTGTTCAGTCCCCGCGCATTGCCGCGTCCAGCCCCACCGGCGCACGACCGGCGACCTTGTCCAGCAGGCCCAGATCAGCGAGCGCCTCCTGGGCCAGGGCGACGCAATCGTCGAGGGTGCGGGTCGGTCCGTAGCGCAGGCCGATGCAGCGCAACACCTCGATCAGCTTGTCCGGCGGGACGTGGCCGGCCCAGGCCGTGCTGCAGGATTCGCAACGGTCGGCCTGCGGGTGACCACGGAACTCGGTGCCGCAGGTGCGGCAGTGGCATGTCGCGGTGCCGGGCCCATAGCCGTAATGCAGGTAGACGCGCTCGGTCACGGCTGGTCTCCGTTGGGTGGGTGCCGGTGCGCGACCGGCGGGCGCAACATCGTGCGCGGATAGTCCACTTAATATGACGTGCCGGACTATTTTGGGGAAGCGGAAAATGCAGGCTGCCGGGCGATGGTCCCTGCGATCAGCGCTGGGGAGGTTGGTTCTCAGGCTTGGCCCGGTTCTCGGCGATCGGATCGTACCCGCGCCAAGTGGTCGCCGGCACGCGGCACTCTCCGCACACCACCCGCCTCAGGGCCTCAGCAACGCGGCAGTCGGCGCCAGCGTGCGCCACCAGCACCGCCACGTCGAGCGTCTTCTCCCGGCCGCAGGCGGGGCACCGCGCATACAGCCGGGCGCCGGGGGTCAAATTGCCCAGGGTGTCTGGCGTCATGATGTGTTCTCCTTCCGTTTTCATGGAAGCGGAAAGCGTGAACGGCGTCAAGCGGTTGGCCAGAAACACGTAAGGGTACTTATGGAAATTAATTGCGCATATTGCGGAAGGCGGCTTCCAAATTGCAGAAAATTGCGTGGCCGGTGCGATTTTGATTCGCAAGCGTATGACCTTTAGGCTAGGCTTGCTCATCCTTTCGATGGAGGACGCCATGCTCAGACCGTTTGCCGCCCGCAGTGCCGTCGACGCCATCCACCGCCTGCGTGAACACAGCCGCAGATGCCACGACCTCGCCGCTCGCGAATACCTGATCAGGGTCGAACGTCGGATCATGGCGCTGATCCTGGAGGACACGCCGCCGTCCGTCCATTGAGCGGGCAGCAAAAAGCCCCAGCCGCTGGTGTGCGGTCTGGGGCTTGATGGCTATTCGCCGGTGAGCAGGAGCAGAATGCGGTCGGCCCCCTCCTTCATCTGGGCGAGACCGCGCTTATCGTCGGTACCGACCAGCTTCCGGATGCTGATGGCCAGGGCGGCGACCTCCGCCAACCCCTCCGGCCCGAGCCGCTCCGCCATCTCGGCGGCATCGACTCCCAGCTTGCGGCCGGCACCATCAAAGGCGTTGTAGGCGGCGGCAAGCAGGCGGGCGTTTGGTTGTCTGTCGGGACCGAGGGTGTGGGCGATGAAAATGCCGTCGTTCTTCCCTTCGGTCTCGCCGATGTTGGCCCCGATCAGTTCACGCGAACCATCGGAACGAACAACGGCGATCGGCCCCTGCGTCTGCTGATTGATAGCAGTCATGAAACTCTCCAATTGTTAGGGGTTCTACCGCCAAAGCCCCAGTACCGGCTTTACGGTCTCTGGGGCTGGGGTGGGCCTATTGGCCGGTTGCTTTGGCGATGGCTATGCGCGCTTCCTTTTCTCGGCGCGCAAACTCTTCCCTGTCTTCCTTCGACGTTGCGCGGATCGACAGGTAATTGAAGGCAGCAAAGGCTTGCTCGACGATCGCCAGCAGCTTCGGCGCTGACGCCATCAACTGGAGGTCCTCGGGTTTGTACTGGTGGTCCGAGAAACTCGGCACCAGGACCATCTGCGGGTCGGCCTCGTCGGTAACGATGCAGCCGTCCAGCACCTTCCAGTTCTTCTGGTTGCTCATGATGTTCTCCAGTGTTTGGGGTTCTACCGCCAAAGCCCCAGGCGGCGGACCGCTCTGGGGCTGGTGGCTCAGCGCTTGCTGCGGAAGTGCTCGTCGAGCGCGTCGCGCAGGTCGTCGCCGAACTTGTCGGCAAGGCATCCGGTGTCCCGGTACCAATCAAAGCCGTAGGGGGTGAGGCGCCAGCCGTACAGGCCGTTGCTATCGTAGGCCAGGATCGCCAATGGCTCGGCGGTGCGGTCATGCAGACCGAGCTTGGCTTCCTCTGCGACCGGTTTCAGGTGCATCTGGGTCTCCCAGCGCTCCGCAGTGCGGACATCGCGGATGGCCCAGTCGCCGGCCGCTGCGCCCATCAGGTTGACCACCAGCCTGTTGTGCAGGTCGGGGTCGTCCAGTTCCTCGGGGGTGTAGCTGGTGCGGATTTCGACCAACGCCGAGGCGGGCTTCATTGCCTCGCGGAGACCGGTGGCGACCTTGTGGTCGGTCGTCGTCAGCGCGAGGGTGATGGTTTCGGATTCCGTATACGGATCCGTGGTGATGTACACCTTGTGGGTGGGCATCTGTCTTCTCCAGCAATTTCAGTGATTTGCTGAAGACAATATGACACATGGGACTATTTAAGTCAACAAAAAGACCGCCAGCTGCACAAGAAGAAGGCGGCCGGAGCCGCCCTCCACTTCGGTTCAACCTGCGTAGAACCGCCCGATCACCGCCAGCCGCTGGTCGTTGCCGGCAAGCGCGTTCGCCACCCGCAGGATGCGGTGGCTGGCTTCGTCCAGATCGCCGCCCACGATCGCGTCGTGCGCCAGGTACAGGATCGCCGCCACGGCGCGCGGATCGTTGACGCCCATCAGCAGCACACCGGTCCCGCAGGCGGGGTCGACGGGCTCCTCCCCGTCCGTCTCGACGTGCCGCTGTACCGCAGCAGCCAGCCGGTCGACGGGATCGCTTTGTTCCCCTATCCCATCCAGGAAGGTCGTGTTAAAGGTCTGCATCGCTGTGCCTTTTCCAATTGGTCCAGCTGCGGCGCCCCGGTTCTTGATTGAGCCCTCGACCCGGGGCGCCACCGCACCTCCACCCTTAAGCGCGCGACCGACGCGGCGCAACCAATTCCTTCGGTGGAGCACCTTTCCCTTAGATAAAATAACAGTTGACGCAGACGTGGGTTCTCACCAAGCGCCGCCGCCCCTATCCGTGACGTCACGATACCTGTGGATCAGACATCGATAACATCGCGGCAGCCGCCATTCTCCGTGACGTGTCATAGCGATTATTCGCTGCGCGCATGTCGGTGACTTGGCGGCACAAGCACGAAACACCGACGCGCGTCAACCGCCGTCGGTTCGGGTGCGGCAAATTGGATGGACGAAAGCAAAACGCCCCGCACGGAGGAATCCGGCGGGGCGTTTTGGTGTTGCGTTGCCTCAAGATTCGGCGCGAGCGCGCAATTCATCCTCAAGGCTGAACGCTTCGCTGTTGCTCTCCAGGTTCAATTCCGCGGCCTGTTGGGCAGTCAGCGGCTTGAAGTCGTAGAGGTTGATCTCCTTGCCGGCGTTCATTGCATCGGCATATTGATCTGCCTCCGCGACGGTGCCGAACCCGTACAGGGTCTGGCTGTTGTAAGCCCGGAACTCGAACCACTGCTCGGTGGCGTTCCGCGCCCACAGCTCCATCACGCGATCGGCCCAATCCTCGACCAACCTGGTGTGGCTCTCGTCCGCCCAGAAGGAGGCGATGTCGCCGCCATTGGCCTCGTAGTAGGCGATCAGGTCGGCCTTGCTGGTGGCGTTGTACCAATCCATGGCCGCTTCATGAACGCCCCGAGAGGCGAAGGTGAAGGAGTTGCCGGTGTCGGAATTGGTGATGGTAATGGTCGTCATGTTGCTTCTCCTCTTATGCTGTGAGTATTTGCAAACATATCGCTCACGCGATCCAATATGATGAATACTACCACAGCACGAATATTTATCAAGCAATACGTCACCAAAAGAAAACGGCGCCCCTTTCAGGACGCCGTCTAATTTCTGCACTGGCCGTCACTCAGGCCATTCTTCTTCCTCATCACTGGCGTACAGGGTCGAAAAGTCGCCCATCTTGTCTCCGGCGATCCGCTTGAGCGCGTTGGCCACGGCAATGGCGCTTTCGGTGCTGCGGCCATCGCCGGGCGCATCGGCCCACACGCGGCGCAGGTCAGCGACCTGTTCGGCGGTCAGTGGAACAGTCACCCGCTTCGGGCTATCGAACCACTGAGCAACCGCCTTGTCCTCATGGACAGAAATGATGACCGCGTTTGGCCCGCCAGTCCATCCAGTCTCGAATACCTTCGCCATTCTTTCTCTCCATTCAATAGTTGAAACCTTATACGCGAATACTACCACATAAACAGCAATACTCAAAAAGAAAACGGCGCTCCTTTCAGGACGCCGCCTCTTGTATCACTCTCTCGATCTCGCCAATCGGCACCTGCTCGCCGAGCGTGGTCCGCAGGGCCTTCTGAATTTGCTCCGCCGTCTTGCCGGCGGCATGCTCATCCCGTGCCAGACACCGCCTCGATCACGGACTTTATCGCCTCCATTGGCACATCCTCGCCATACATGCTTTTTAGCATGCGGTGAATGTGGTCTGGCGACTGGCCTTGGGAATGGCGGCGAATGATGCTGGATCGCGATCTGCTGGAAATCGGTATGGGGTCGTTGACGATCCGGTGAATTGCGCCAAGGGACAGCTTTCTCCCCCTGTCCTCCGCAGCTTTTTGGATGAATCGCAGCACCTTCCCCTCCGATCTGAGGGTGTGCATCATGGCTAGGATTTCTTGCTCCTCCTTGTCCTCCACCAGAGCGCCGTCGCCCCCTACACGATAACCGAACGGCAATTTGCCGCCCACGTATTTGCCTTGCGCCCTGGCTTTGACGCGAGAGCGCTTGATAGCAGAACTGATATCGACGCGCTTGCTGGGGAATTGATGCACTCTGCCGTGACATGGGCTGCACAGCCAAACAGTCAGGTCGTCTGGGCAACCGTCGGAGCGCAAGTAAAGATGATGCTCCTCAATTGCGTCATCACGACCGCAACAGGCGCAGATTTTAGGGCCGTAGGCCATACTCACTCTCCCTTGCCGGAAACACCCAGCCTGGCCAGTAGCCGCTGGGCCTGAGCGGTGTGCCACTTGCCCCCAGAGGGTGTCGGCACGCCTGCTTCGTTCAGCGCCTTCGCCACGGCGTAGGGAGTCTCGGCACCGTCGGTGACGATCTTTTCGACGACGGGTTTGAGGTCCTTTGCCCTGGCGTCGGCGATCTCGGTGCGCTTTGCGCGCCCCGCTTGCCCACCGCGCGCCCGATCCTCTGGCGTGATGTTCGCCGTTGGGTTGGGTGCTCCGAGCTTCTTGCCTTGCGCCTTGGCCTGCGCGAGAGCGGCCTTGGTGCGAGCGCTGATCGCTTCGCGTTCCTGCTCGGCGACCAGCGCCATGACGCCGACCGTGAGACGGTTGGCGTCAGGCATGTCGGCCGCCACAAAGTCCACACCGGAATCCCGGAGGGTCAGCAGGAAGGCTGCGTTACGCGACAGCCGATCGAGCTTGGCAATCACCAGGGTGGCCCGATGAATGCGGCAGGCGGCCATTGCAGCCGCCAGGACCGGCCGGTCATTCTTACCGCCGCTTTCCACCTCGACAAACTCCTGGACGAGCGTCCAGTCGCCGCCATTGAGGTAGTTGGCGACCGCGGCCCGTTGGGCCTGAAGCCCGAGGCCGCTGCGCCCCTGCTTGTCCGTAGAGACACGCAGGTAGCTTACGAATTTGCCGATGGCCATCTTTGGACCAATCTCTGAAATCAACGTATGAGCGAACGTATCAAATCGGCGTGGCTAGTACAATCGCTCAAAGGTGTGTGGTAGCTACCTAATTGGCGCGCACAAGAAGCAAGCGAACACTCACATGTTCACGCGCACCGCAAGCGAACGGCCGGCTGGCGCTCCCAAAAATTCCAGGGCGCCAGCCGGCCGAGCGATGTGGGATTTGTGGGCTCCAGCCCCTCCCCCACCCCACCCAATATCAAATTTATGAATTTTTATTGCGCAATCAAATTGCACACAATCAATTGCGCGCAATCTAACCGTGCGCCACACATCACGACCCGAAGGGCAAAGACGCCAGCGTAAACACAGTCTTCTTGCGCGTCGCCGTCTTAATCTCCGTCCACGTCACCGTCCCCCGCTCGATGAGCGCCTTCAGCGCCTCGTCACGCTCACTCGCCCGCGACGGCTGGGTCTTCTCCTTCAACTCGACCAGCGACAGCGAAGCGGTGGGGGAACGGCGCAGTGCCTCCACGATACGCTCGCACATCTTCTCGACCGTCTGGGGTTTGCGGACGGCTGGACGCTTCACCTCATCCACCACCTGGTACTCCCCAGGCAAGCCCAACTCCTCCCACAGCGCCTTTGCCGCGGACTGCCCGGCGAACGCGAGGATCCGCTCCACCATGGCCAGCTTCTTATCCAACTCATCCAAGTCAACCTGGCTCATGCCTCACCCTTTCTTGATGCCGAATTGGGATATGATACGGGATACATACCGTATTCAAATACGGGATACATCCGGGATACATCCGGGATGTAAATGCTGGATGTATCCCGGATATGTATGCTGGATACATCCCGTATTCAAATCCTGGATGTATCCCTCATTCGATATTCGACGTCCGAGCCCAAAATCGCCTGCGTTCGCTTGGCTCTTACGCGCTTCGCCGCGTTCTTAAGCCCACCTCCCTAACGTCATTAATCTCAGCCTACGTCACGCCCACGGCTTGACGAAACGAAACGTGAACTGTGAGTGGAGGAAGTCCTTGGAATCATTAATAAAAATAAAAAAAATAAAAGAAAAAACTAACACTCTCTACCATTCCGTCATTCCGTCAACGTAGACCTCTCCCTCTCCCCCTCCCCACCCCCATATCTGTCTGTGTGTCTAGGTATAGCATGACGTAAGTCGGAAGTGATGTTTCTAACCCATTGATATGAAAAGCGTATTCGCGTTTTTTGTCAAAAGTTGCGATTTGACGTAAGTTAAAAGCCCTAAAATTACCCAACCGCCCCACCCTACCAGCCGCCGGGGCGCCCCATCGAAGCTGGTCAGCGACCCATCGTCCTGGCCGACCGAGCCCGCCACCCGCCGTTCACCACCCCACCACACCTCCGCCATTAACCCAGGATCGCCGCTGATTGTCGTCTCGCCCCCACCCCGCTACGCTGGTAGCCGACCACACCACAACACAATCAGCGGCGATATGACGGACCTTCGGCGACGAGCACCCTACCGATGAGCCAGCGGACATGGCCGACACCCTCAAAAATTGCTCGTCTCTCATCAGTACCTCCTTGCGTATACTCTCCACAGAGAGTATGATTTCTCATCGACAAACGGAGATGACGATGCTTTACACGATCACAAAGGTCGACGGTTCGGATGGCATCCAGGCTGAGATTTCCTGTCAAGAAGACGAGGATTTCAGCATCAAGCTGCGCCACGCCGTCCTGTGGGCTGCTTCGAATGGTGTCAGCTTGGCTGGCGCCGAACTGATCGGCGCCGACCTCCGCGGAATCCTGTTGGAGGGCGTCAATCTACGCGGGGCCGACATCCGCGATGCGGACCTGCGCGGAGCCGAACTGATTGCCTGCGACCTGTCCGGCGCATCCCTGGAGAACAGTGATGCTCGTGGGGCGGATTTCACCGACAGCAATCTCTCCGGCGCGCACATGACGAACGCCGGAGCGAATGGGGCCAATTTCGCCCGCGCCAATCTGTCAGGCGCTGAAATCTGGTCACTCCATTGCCCTGGGGCCAATTTCTTCGCCGCTGACCTGACGGGAACGACGATGAACCCCGAACACATTGAGGGCGCCAGCTTCAAGGAGGCAAAACGCTGATGTCACCTGAAGCCCTGCGCGCGGCCCTGAAAAATCTGTATGGCGATGGTAGCGATTACCATCTCGTTGAAGCGGCCCACAATGACCTGGGCGCTCCAAAGTCAGGCCTATACAAAGCTCTCAGGGGCGACGCAGTCAGCGTGAAAGTCCCATTAGAAACCGCACTTCGTCTCAAAGGCGCCCTCCCGTAGGGCGCCTTTGTTTTTTCCGGCCCCGCGACACCCCACAACGCAACAGGCCCGAGCTGCGCGCCCGGGCCTGTTCACTTGTTCACGCGCTTTGGGCCGCGAGCCACCTCGCCCACCGGTGGGCAACCACTAACGCCGGGTGCTCCCGCCCAACCCATCGGTACACGGTCCGCTTGTCGCCGCGGTCACGCTGGAGCGTCTCCTGCGCATTGGCGTTGTCACCATGGACTATCAGCAGATTGGCGGTGATCGAATTGCGTCTCATCCACCGCTTCGCGGCGTCGCGCCCCATGATGGCGGCGATGGCCTCGGCGCTCTCCGATGTGCGTGGGCCGTAGATACTGCCGCCCATGACGTGCATCTTCCGGCCGGGCGTCACGACCACCGCGCCCCAGCACCCCTGACCGCCGCGGATCGTCGCATCGGCATAGACGCGCAGAATGGGGATGGTCTCGACCGGGAACATCACCCCACACGGACCCCCCGATTGGCTGCTGCCACCAGCGCGTCGAGCGCAGCGTTGTTGTTCTCGACCGCCTCGTCCTCGCTGATCTGCCCCAGACCACAGGCGGTCACCTCACGCGGGCTGATGCCCCGGGCGATGACGTACCCATCGAGCATGATCTCGCCATGCTTATGCTCCCACCTCGGCATGTTGCCCTCCACCCGTCGTACAGAAATCGTACAGAAAGCCGCACCTCACTCCGGCTCCGCCGCCCCGCGCATGCTGGCCCACCACCGCTGACCGTTGGGCCGATGCCGCAGGCAGTACCAGCGCACGCCGACATCCTGCCCCGGCGGCCCGAACCCGAAATATGCATTGCGCCCACCACACACCGGGCACAGGCGGTCAGACACATCGGGTAGTGGCTTGTCGGACATGGTCACTCTCACTCGCAGGCGGCAGGCTCACCGCGGCGCGACCTTACTTGGGCGGGCTGGGCCGTTCCAGCGCCGCCTGCGCCTCCGCGATCCCCCGCCGGATCAGCTCCGCGCCGGCCTCGGTCAGCGCCCATCCGCCATCCACCGGCGCCACCAGCCCGAACACCTCAAGCGCCGCCATCTTCTCCTCGACGAAACCGACAGCCCCGACCCGCCACCGGTAGGCCGGCAGGCGCGCCACGATCTCGTCCACCGACCGGCTGACACCCGGCGTCACCCCCAGATACTGCACCAGCTCGTCGACCGTGTGCCGCTGGGCCGGGCTGAGCCTGGAATCCGACGTCACGGCGTGCGTCCTCCGACGCAGTTCCGCGGGGCCGTGTACACCTCCGCCCCGCCGGCGACCCGGCAATGGACCACCTCCACGTCGGATGTGGGGCGGGCTGGCTTGTCCGCCTGTCCGGCGTGGCCGACGGCCAACGCCACGCGACCGGCGGCCTCCAGCGGCATACAGCCGGCCGCCACCAGAGCACCGATCAGCATTGCGATTACGATCCTCATCACCCCGCCCCCGCCAGATGGTTGCGCGTACAACCGCCAGCATTCTGCTGGAATTTGTCGCGATGAGGCAATTCGGCCGAACAGTGGCCGGCAGGTGCCTGATCGCAATTTGCGCGTGGAGGGTGGGAGACTGGACGAACGACCCGAGCCGAAACTCGTTGCGGCTGCTTCCTTCCGGACCTGACCGGGTTGGCGAGGGACTCGTCCGACGCCAGTCTCCCGCCGCTGTTATGAGCGTTCGTCGGTCGGTGCGCAAGGGGAAACGGCACTCATGGCTCCACAGCAACGCGCCCCGCATCAGTAATCCGCCAGGAGCGGACCATCCCGTCGATGCACCTATCCACAAGCCCGCGGCGCGCGAGCGTCCGGAGCCTGCCCGCGGCGGACTGCACCCCGGGCAAGGCCGCGCTGCCGAATGCCGCCGCATAGACTTGCTCGGTGTTGGTGTGTCGGTCGCCGAGAGCGCGCAACGCCCGCAGCAGCTTGATGTGCTCGACGGTCAGCGCCGCGGCGCGCAACCCCGCGGGCTGATCGGCGGTCATGCCGCACCTCTAGCCGTGGCGAGTTTCGTTTCGATCACATGCCGTACTCGCGGCGGCGGACGGTTGACGGCAACGAAGAACAGGCCGGCCAGGAACGTCAGATTGGAGACATCGCGGATGGCGTCCAGAAGCAGGTACTGTCCGAGCGCGAGAAGGATCAGGCTCATGACCGTGCCGACGGCAGTCCCAAGCGTCGACAGCGACCGGAACATGAAGTCCACAACCCGCTCATGGTTCATGCCAGCAACCTTCCTCCCGTCCATGCTGTTCGCTCGGTGAGCGTAGATCGTGTCCATCAGCAGGACCAGACCGCCGAACAGTGCGGCGGCATAGCTGCCCCGCTGCAGGTTCAGCGCCATCCTGGGAATCTCCACAGCGGCACTCGCGAGGAACAGGTTTGTCGCCAGCCGGTATGGGGAGATGCCGACGTTTTGGGAAAGCCAGTCGGCGCAGGGCTGCGCCACCCGGTCGAGGAGGAATGTGTCAAGGCGATGGAGCACGGTCATTTGCGGCGCTTCCCGCGACCGCGCCGGTTGGCGCGCATCGCTTGTTTGGGGCTGCGAGGTGTCGGATCGTCACGGAAGCTGCGCTCCGGCTCCGGCCGGTATTCGAGGGGCGCCATCGCCTTGATGTCCTGCAAGACGCGGCGTGGCAGATCGTCGCCAATTACGAGAACGCCGCGGTGCTTGGCGATAGCACGCTCGATCATGGCCGGATCGCCGGCAATGACGATGATCCCCGGGGCGGCGGTGATCGTCAGATTACCTCCATCAGATCCCCGATCGCCTGACGTCGCGCCATCAGCGCAATCTGCGCAGATCTCTTGAATTCCTTGCCATCCGCAGCGGTGGCAGAGCGCCCCGTCAGACATTGCCACCCTCCCCACTCAGCACTCTCTCCTCGGCGTCCGACACACCGCAGTGCCGGACGCCCAGGGGTTCGTCATCGAAGGCTTCGTGCGCTGTGCTCGCGACGGTCCCGTCGTCCATGCCCTTCAAGACGCGCAGAATTTCCGCCGCAGCCTCTTCCTCAGTGACGCCGGGGCCGCGCGACGACGTGGAGATATGAGCTTCTCCGTTCGGATGTTTTTCGCGCAGGTAGGCGATGAGCTTGTTCCGCTCCGGGGTGTCGGGCGATGGTTGATCGGTGTTGCTGATTTTCATCTCGTGGGCCTCCTTTTGGCCTGTATTGGTTGGCGGTCAGGACGCCCGGTAGCCGTTACCAATGACCGCGATCACCTGCTCGGACGACATGACTCCGACTTCATAAAGTGTGTCGATCAGGCGACCGAGGATGCGAGCGACATCAGCCGGACTTTCGTGTTCAAAGATCGCCTCAAGCGCCTCTTCAATGCTCACCTCCGCGCCACTGTCTTGTCTGGTTCTGGTGTTCAGCTTTACGTTCATGGCTTTACGGCCTCCTTTGGGCCTCTATTCAGAATGTGAGTAGGTCTTATCCAGGCGGATGGCTGTCCATCACCCGCGCTGGGCGATGGACAGCACGGTGCGCGGGCGCCCGCCGGTCACGCGCTCCTGGGTCTCGGTGATCTGGCCGGACTGGGCCAACACGTCGATGATGTCGCGGCGGTCGCGGGTGCTGATGCCCTGCGTCCGGCGGG
>NZ_LGQY01000082.1:0-28012 GCF_003116065.1 Azospirillum sp. TSO5
CGCCGACTTCAAGATCGACTTCATGAAGTCGGTCGGCATCGCCGTCGCCGACAGCCCCGCCAGCCTGGGCTCCACCATGCAGTCCATTTTCAAAGGTTGACCGGTACCCCGCGGGACCGCCGTCCGCGACGGTCCCGCGCTTCATGCAAAGCTTCTGTCACTCACGCCATCAGCCGCAACAGACAGGCGCAATCAACGCGCCGGACCCCGAGGGAGATGGGACATGAAAGCGCAAGCCCACACGAGCACTGCCCGCCGCATCATCCACGACGACCCCAGCGAGGGCGCCGCCGCGATCATCAAGACCGCCATCATCGAAACGCCGCGGGTGAAGAACGACAACGGCAAGGACGCCAAGGCCGATGCCAAAGCCGACCGCGGCCAGGTCGTCCAGTCGCTGTGCCGCGCGCTGAACATCCTGACGATCCTCGGCTCCAATGACGGGCCGATGACCCTGACCGAGTTGTCGGAGGCCGCGACCCTGTCGCCCTCCACCACCCATCGCCTGCTGACGACTTTGCAGTACGAGCGCTATGTCCGCTTCGACCAGAGCGCGCGCGGCTGGGTGGTCGGCGTCCAGGCCTATATGACTGGCGCCAATTTCCTGAAGACCCGCAATCTGGTCGATGTCGCCCGTCCGCGCATGCGCCGCCTGATGGAGGAGAGCAGCGAGATCGTGAACCTCGCCGTCGAGGAGAATGGCGAGGCGCTCTATCTGGCCCGCGTCGGCGGTCCCCGCGCCGCCCAGGTCGCGGTGCCGCAGACCGACCGCACGCTGCTGCACTGCTCCGCCGTCGGCAAGGCTCTGCTGGCCGGCATGCCGGAAACCAAGGTGCAGACCATCGTCACCCAGCGCGGCATGCGCCAGTTCACCCGCAGCACCCTGTCGTCGCTGCCGGCGCTCTACCGCGACCTGACGCTGGTCCGCACCCGCGGATATGCCCTGGACCAGGAGGAGCGGGTGTCCGGCCTGCGCTGTGTCGCCGCCCCGATCTTCGACGAGAATTCCCGTGTGATGGGCGCCCTGTCGCTGTCCGGCTCCAGCCGGCGCATCGAGGACGCGCGGCTGCGCGCCCTGGGCGAGATGGTCAAGCGCGCCGCCGCCGCAGTGACGCAGGAACTGGGCGGCCGCGTGCCGGTTCCCAACTGACCCCAAGCACGGACCAGTAACGCCCAGGCACAGTAACGCCAAGAGCTGACGGCAGGTGGTGCACGTCGGCATTCCTCCCTGGCGCACTCAGGGCCGCGTTCCTCACGGAACGCGGCCTTTTTTCTTGAGAAAAGAGCCGTTTCCACGGAATGGAAAAGCGGCTTTTTTCTCGGGAAAATCGGTCGGTTCGGTGCGATTGTCTGTCTCGGGAAAGGCGTTCCTTTCTCATCGGGCGGATGTGTTGTTTTGCATGTTCGCGCTTCTCTCGGAGACTGGCCGTGCTGTGTGCAGCACGGCCATTTTTTTTGCCTTTTCCGCACGGCGAAATCGGATCCATCGCCGCGTGGACGGGTGGTCCGCCACGGCGACACAGTGCCCTCAAACCCATCACGACGACAGGGCAGGGGTACGATCCGAATGACAGATTCCAGAAGCATGACGGCCATCGAGGTGAGCCAGCCCGGCAAGCCGGAGGTGCTGGTCGCGGCGCGCCGACCAGTTCCCGATCCGGCCCCCGGCGAGATCCGCATCGCCGTCCAGGCCGCCGGCGTCAATCGGCCCGACGTGCTGCAGCGGCTTGGCAAGTACAACCCGCCGCCGGGCATCACCGACATCCCCGGCCTGGAGGTTGCCGGCACGGTCGATGCGCTGGGCGAGGGGGTTGACGGCTGGCGGGTCGGCGATCCGGTCTGCGCCCTTCTGGCCGGCGGCGGTTATGCCGAGTTCTGCGTCGTGCCGGCGGCGCAATGTCTTCCGATTCCCGCCGGCCTGTCGATGGCCGAGGCGGCGGCCCTGCCGGAAACCGTCTTCACCGTCTGGTCGAATGTGTTCGAGCGCGGCGCGCTCCAGCCCGGCGAGGCTCTGCTGGTCCATGGCGGCACGTCCGGCATCGGCACCACGGCGATCCAGCTGGGCGCGGCCTTCGGTGCCCGCGTCTTCGCCACCGCCCGCGGGCCTGAGAAATGCGGCGCCTGCGTCCGGCTGGGCGCCGAACGCGCCATCGACTACGCCGAGGAGGATTTCGTCGCAGTGGTCAAGGAGGCGACCGGCGGCGCCGGCGTCAATGTGGTGCTCGACATCGTCGGCGGCGATTACGTCGCCCGCAGCATCGACGCCCTGGCGGTCGAGGGCCGCTATGTCTGCATCGGCTTCGTCCGTGGCGCGACGGCCAACGTGAACTTCTTCCCCGTGATGACCAAGCGGCTGGTGCTGACCGGTTCCACCCTGCGGGCGCGTCCCGTCGCCTACAAGCAGGCGGTGGCCGACCAGTTGAAGGCCCGCGTCTGGCCGCTGATCGAGCAGGGCAAGGTCAAGCCGGTCGTCCACGAGATCTTCCCGCTCGAACAGGCCGCCGACGCCCACCGGCTGATGGAGAGCAACCAGCATGTCGGCAAGCTGGTGCTGGCGGTGGGGTGAACTGAAGCTCTCTTCAGTTCAATCCAGCATCGGCAGGCCGGTCTCGATCCTGACCAGTGCGGCCAGCAGCGGGGCGCCGATGTCGCGGCGGACGAAGTTGCTGGCCTTTTCCGCCGCGTTGATCGCCTGCTGGAAAGTGCGGCGCCAGCGGTCGTCGTTGTAGAAGGCCTTTTCCGCCTTGGCCCGCTGCGCCAGCAGGCCGGGGCGCCGGCCGGCGGAATCGTCCGCCAGCTTGTTCAGGCGGTTCATCAGGTCGTTGGCGACGGCCGGATCGCCGCGCTTCATCGCCGCTTCGATCAGTTCGGCATAGGCCTCGCCACGGGTGTCGATGTCGGCGACCTGCTCGGCATAGGCGACGGCCATCGCCGTCTCGCCGCGCTTGGCCAGCCGCCCGAGCACCGCCGGGATCGTCCACGGGTTCTCGTCCTGCACGGTGCTGAGCAGGCCGAGCGCCAGCTTCGGCTCGCCGATGTCGGCCGCCGCCACCGCCAGCTCCGGCGGGCAGCAGTCGCCGCGGGTTTCCTTGAACTTGGAGAACTGCGTCTCGACCGTGTTCAGGAACAGGGTGCGCGCCTGCGCCTCCTTGCCGGCGCGCAGCAGCGACTGGGCGACCAGCCCCAGCTCCCACGCGCAATTGTGGCTGGAGGCATAGCTTTTGGCCTCGTCGGCCAGCGCGTTGGTCAATGCCGCGTCACCGCGCCAGGACGCCGCCTTGGCGATGTCGGCGAGGTTGTAGATGCGGGTCGAGCAGTCGTTGATCTGCCGCGTGATGTCGAGCGCCAGCGACGTCTGCCCCATCAGCGACAGGGCGCGGGCGACGAACAGATCCTGGCCGGAGCTGTCGGCGACGCCGCCGCGGCGGACCGCGCTGACGAAGGGCGCCATGATCTCCTTGGCGCGGCCGGGATCGCCCAGCTGCTGGTAGGCGACCGCCAGCGACAGCCAGTCCCAGCGCGCGGCGGTGATCGGCGTTTCCACCGGCGGCAGCATCTCGCCGATGCGGTGGAGGAAGCACAGGCTGTTCAGGGCGTCGTTGCAGACCAGCGCCCGGATGCGCGAACGGAATTCGTAGAAATCGAAGTCGCCGACGAACTGGTTGGTGACGAGCTGCACCGCCAGCGGGCTGTCGGGGTATTTCGTCACGATCTCGTTGAACAGCTTGTCGGCCTCCTTCAGAAGGCGCGACTCCTCGGCGACGTCATAGGTGTTGTCGGCCTGCCGGATCAACTGCAGCGCCTGGACGAACAGGCGGTTGGCCGGACCCGGCGTGCCGGCGGCGGGGGAGTCCGCCCCGCCGCCATCCTGATCCTGGGCCACCACATCTTGCGCCACCACGTCCGGGGCCCCCGGACTGCCCTGCGCTGCCCCCTGCGCCGCCCCCTGCGCCGCCGCATCCTGCGCCAGAACGGGACCGGTCGCGACCGCCGCCGGCAGGATCAGGGCTGCGGCGACGGCGGCGGTGCGGAGAACGGCGAGGACGCGGGATAGGGCGGAGGCCATGGCGGTCGGGTTTCAACCCTGGAGGTTTGGATTTGAGAGCAGACGCACGTAGCTGACGACGCGTTGAACATTGGGCACCGAACGGGCGTGCTGGAGCACGTTGTTCAGCTCTTCCTGTGAACTGGCGACACCCATCAGATAGACAACGCCATCGACGGTATCGATGCTGTAATTTTGGCTATGAATATTCGCATCGAACGTGATCCGGCTGCGAATCTGGGTTGAAATCCAGGTGTCGCGCGCGGTGTCCACGATGCTGGACCCGTTGTCGATCTGGATTTCGTTGATGACTTCCTTGACGCCGTCGGCCTGCCAGGCGAGACGCACCGCGTCGAGGCGCATCTGCGCGTCGGCGGCGCGGCCGGTCAGCAGCACGCGGCCCTGGTCGACGGTCAGGCCGATCCGGTTGGTCATGTCGATCGAATGCTGCAGCCACAGCGAATTGATGCGGGCGCGGATTTCGGTGTCGCTGACGAAGCCGCTGAAACCGCGCTCCTGCGAGGCCACGACGGCGGCGCCGCCCGCGGTGCCCAGCACCAGCGGCCCGCAACCGGACAGCGAGGTCCCCGCGGCGCAGGCAAGTGCGACCATCATCCAAAGGCGGCTCAAACCCGTCACAGCGTGCCTCCCTTCGCCTGCGTGTCGAGCGCCGGGAAAATGCGGCGCGCGGCCGGAAAAAGTCACGGCGGAACGGTCTTTGCAATGGGGAAATTCGAGGCTTTCACCAGTCATCGTCACTTTGTCCCGAGGTGATGCACGGATGTTGCAGTCGCTGCGACTGCGAAGGAGCGGCTGCAGCGGTAGTTTCGCCGCAGAGCCTCATGCAGTCTCGGGGCAAAATCAGGCGAAAGCTGGGCTGGAGATGACGCGTGCGATCTCGCGGGCCAGGACGCGCGAAACGACCCGCCGCGCCGTGGCGTCACGCAGGATTTCCTCGTCCCTTGGGTTCGACAGGAAGCCGGTCTCCACCAGCACCGACGGCACGTCCGGCGCCTTCAGCACCGCGAAATTGGCCGAGCGCATCGGGTTTTCCAGCAGGCGCAGTTCCTTGCCCGCGCCTTCCACCAAAAGCTGGCGGGCGGCCAGCGAGGCATGGCGGGTGTGGCGCGCCGTCAGGTCCAGCAGGATGTCCTTGACGATCCGGCCGCCGCCCAACGATCCCGGCTTTCCGAAGCGGTCGGCCTGATTTTCCTGCTGGGCGAGGCGCGAGGCGAAGGAGTCCGACGCCTTTTCCGACAGGATGTAGGCCGACAGTCCGCGGGCATCGGCATTGGGGGCGCTGTCGGCGTGGATCGACACGAACAGGTCGGCCCCGGCCTCGCGCGTCAGCGCCACCCGCTCGTCCAGCGCCAGGAAACGGTCGTCGCGCCGCGTCAGCTTCACCGCGACGTTGCTCCGGTCGGCCAGGATGCGTGCGACCTCATGGGCGATGTCGAGCGTCACCTCCTTTTCGAAGGTGCCGCGGGTGCCGATTGCGCCGGGGTCGTTGCCGCCATGGCCGGGATCGAGCATGACCAGCCGGGGCCGCGACGGTCCGCCGCCAGCCGGCTTGCGGCCGGGCCGCCGCTCTGCAGCCAGGGCCGAGCCCGGCGGATCGGCCAGGGCCAGTGCTGCGGTGCCGAAAGCGGTTAACCAAAGTTTGCTCAGCCCGAGCCCAAGCAGCTGTCGTCGATCCATCGCCAGAAATACCATGCTGCAAAGGTGGGGAGACCGCGGCGTCAGGTCGCCCGACCCGTTGTGCCACCCGTTGGTCTAGCCTGATTCATTAACCAATGCGGCTGCAAAAAAGTATTGTCAAGACCGGGCAGGTTACCGTTTCTGAATATTTGTGAGCCTCCGGTCATGCGGGCACACTTGAAAGGCTGAGAATTCGACAGACGTGATTGGTTGCTTGATGACCGATTGAAAAAGCGCTAAAATTTTAGCGATCAGCTCGGGAGGTGTCGATGTTGAGGAAAGCCTTGTTCAACATCATCCGGCAAGAGCAGCGCGATATCGAGGACAAGCTCGAACGCGAGGAGCAGCAGCCCAGCCCTGACGTCCGCCGGATCGTCGGCCTGCGGCAAGAGGCGACCAGCCTGCGTCGTGAGTTGGAGCATTTCCACGACGTATAAGGCCTGATGCCGGCCAGCATCCGGCCACCGGGCGTCGCTATGGAAGGTCGCCACTGAATATGTGACCGATCGGTCGCGCCCCTTCTCCGCAGGATCGCGGGGGAGGGGATTTTTGTTTTCGGGGTATTGAGGGGAGAGGTCAGTGGGGTGATTTGCGTTGTCGGATTACCGCATGGACCACTCTCGGCCGTCATCCCCGCGAAGGCGCTACGGGATGCACAGATCTCGAAGTGCCCATCCTTCGGTCATGGTTTTGAGCGCATTGATGCCGTTTTTGAAGGTGATAGGGCCGGGCGGTCTGGAGGATGGGTATCCGTCCCATCCTCCGAGCCTGGCAACGATCCAGGCGGCCAGCTTGATCAGGTGTTCGGCCTCGTCGATCTGACTGTCCTCGATCCTCAGTCCCTGTTTCTTGAGGGTGCGGAAGAACTGTTCGATGATCCAGCGGCAGCGGTACCAATCCACGACCTGCCAAGCCTGATCTCCATCAGCGACCGGGTGGGTGGTGAGTAGACGCCATACCACCGGCCCGACGGCGTCGGGGGGGGCCGGCTCGGTGACTTCGAGGAAGGTCAGGGCGATCTGCCGGGGCAGCCCCTCGCGGACCCGAATGGTCCTGGGGCGGACGATGGTTACCTGACCATAGCGCAGTTCCACCACCGCTTCGCGCTCCGGACGGTCGCCCCGTTCCCGGATGGCAATGCGGCGCGTGCCACACACCGGCCAAGCCCGCGCCACTGTGGACAGGCAACCGCCGCCGACTATGGGGCGGTCATGATAGACGCGGCCGAGCACATGGATGTTTGTTCCGGGAACCGATGCCCACAGCGGATACATGTCGGCCTCGCGGTCGGCGATCATGGTGACCATGGCCGCCGCGCCCAGGCGCTCCTTGGCCTCTTGGGCAGTCTCGACCCAGCGGCACGATTCGCGCTCCTGAAAGGCTGCCTTGGAGTGGCTCTTCCTCTTCCGGCCATCGGCGGTCCGCATGACCGGCGGCGCCGGTGGCCGGGTCCACACCCGCCCTCCCAGAAGCCCAAGACAATCGCGGGTCGCCGCATCGACAGCGATCATCGGGTGGAGCAGAACGCCGCGACCGACCCCCTTGCCGATCCGCCCAAGCCCGCGTTCGCGGCTCGGCGTCGTTCGGAACGTCAACTCGCTGGTATCCTGGATCGCCAGCACATGACGCCCCGCACAGGCTGCTATGGTCGGCTCGGCCCATCCCGCGATGATGTGATCAGCCGTCACCTTCGGATTGTGAAGCAGGCGGTGAAAGCAAACCTCGAGCCGACGCTGCCCTTCCGACAGCCGACGCAAGCACACGCTTCCCAAACGCACCATGCGCTCCAGAAGCGCCGCCCCCCTTTATCGAGGCGGCGATCCCCAAATCGACCTAGAAGCGCGGACATCTCTTCCTCCTGTCGCTCCCACTCGTCCGGTAGCTTCTGCTCCTTTCCTCAATCCGGGAATCCCACTCTCAGCACTGAGTCAATCCGCCACAGTGCATGGAATGCCGGAGATGTGTGCATGCCGTAGCGCGAAGGCGGGGAACCAGGAAACTCCGCAAGGGAGCGGCTGAAACGGCTGTATTCCCGCCTTCGCGGGAATGACGGCCGAAGGAGGCCTCACCCCAGCTTGGCGTATCCGCGCTCGATCACCCGTTCGGCGGCCTCATAGACGGCCAGCATCTCCTCGTAGGCCGCGCGCAGGCGGGCGAGGTCGGTGACGGTGGAGGAATCGGGATGCCGGGATTCGGACATCTTCAGGCCGGCGCGGATATAGTCGGCGCGCAGTTCCGCCACCCGCACCGCCATGCGCAGGAAGCTGTCGCGGTCCAGGTTCGGCAGTTCGCGCCCGATGACCTCGCAGTTGGCCTCCAGGATCGCCGCATCCATGTTTTCCAGGAAATGGCGGATGCGCTGGCTGCGGCTGCTGTCGGCGGCATCCGCCGTCATCAGCTTGTCGACCTTGCCCTTGTTGTATTCACCGATGATCTTGCCGCCGGTTGCCATGGGTGACCCCGCCTTCCCGATGCCGGCCAGTCCGGCCGCCGCCGATTGTCGCACCGCCGGCGCATCTGCGCCAGAGCGGCGTGGAGCGCGCGGGATCGAGGGCATTCCCGCTCGACGGTGTGGCCCGCCTGACGGTGCAGCCATGTGCGCATCCGCACATGAAGCGGGTGCAACATCGCGGCGTTCGTGCTAGGGAAGCTTCCCCCTTTTCTTGCTGTACGCCATGGTGGACGCGCGATGTCTGAGACCGGCTCCGACTATATCCTCACCGTTTCCTGCCCCGACACCGTCGGCATCGTCTTCGCGGTGTCCGGCTTCCTGGCGGAGCGGAGCTGCAACATCATCGACAGCGCGCAGTTCGGCGACCGCATCTCCGGCCTGTTCTTCATGCGCGTCAGCTTCAACGGCAACCCGGCCGGGCCTACGAAGGCGCAGCTGGAGGCCGAATTCGCCGCGCAGGTGGCGGAACGCTTCGGCATGACCTGGAAGATCCATGACGCCCGCCGCCGGCCGCGCGTGCTGATCATGGTGTCGAAGTTCGGCCATTGCCTGAACGACCTGCTGTACCGCTACCGCACCGGCTACCTGCCGATCGAAATCCCGGCCATCGTCTCCAACCACCGCGACTTCTACCAGCTGGCGGCGTGGCACAACATCCCGTTCCACCATCTGCCGGTCGGCCCCGACAACAAGGCGCATCAGGAAGCCCGCCTGCTGGAGATCGTGGACGAGGAGAAAATCGACCTCGTCGTGCTCGCCCGCTACATGCAGGTGCTGTCGGGGGCCTTGTGCGAGCGGATGGCCGGCCGGGTCATCAACATCCACCACAGCTTCCTGCCCAGCTTCAAGGGGGCCAAGCCCTACCATCAGGCCCATTCCCGCGGCGTTAAGCTGATCGGCGCCACCGCGCACTATGTCACCTCCAACCTCGACGAAGGCCCGATCATCGAGCAGGAGGCCGAGCGCGTCGACCACACGATGACGCCCGACGACCTGGTGGCCATCGGGCGTGACATCGAGAACATCGTGCTGGCCCGCGCCGTCCGCTATCACGTGGAGCACCGCGTGCTGCTGAACGGCAACAAGACGGTGGTCTTCCGCTAAAGCGGGGCTACGGCGCCGCCCCTCAGTGGGGCTGCGCCGTCTCGCGGGCGTCTTCCGGCTGGGGCATGAACACCGCGCGGGTGATCGCCTGTTCGATCTGGTCGCGGGTGAAGGGCTTCGGGATCACCGGACCCAGATGCTCCAACCCGTGCTTGGCCAGATCGTCGGGGAAGGCGGTGACGAAGATCACCGGCAGGAACCGGCGAGCCCGCAACTCGCGCGCCACCTCCAGCCCGTTGTCGCCGTCGGCCAACCGGATGTCCATCAGGGCCAGCGTCGGCCGGTGTTCCGCCGCCAGCGACAGCGCCTCGTCCATCGTCGCCGCGTTGCCGCAGACGATGTGGCCCATGCCGCGCACTGTTTCCGCCAGATCGAAGGCGATGATGGCATCATCCTCGACGATCAGGATGGTGGCGGTCAGGCGGGCGCGGACACGCTCGCGGGCGTGGTTCAGCCGCTCCATCGCGTCTTCCGGGGCGATGCCCAGGACGGCCGCGGCGTCGCCGACCGGCAGATCCTCCAGATTGACCAGAAGGTAGAGCCGGCGGTCGGTCTCCTCCAGCGTCATCAGCGCCGATTCGACCGGATGATAGGGCGCCACCGCCGGGGGTGCGCCTTGTTCGTCCTGCAACTCGTTCAGATGGCGATAGAGCGTGCCGCGCGACAGGTCGCCGCCCCGGCCGGTTTCAGCCTCGTCCGCCTCCAGATACCATTCCAGGGTGCGGGTCACCAAGGCGTCCCCCCGCCCGTTCGTCCCGGTCAGCGCGCGGGCATAGCGGCGCAGGTAGGGCAAATGCTGCATGAAGTGACCGGTGTACTGCTCCATCTCTCTCCCCGTGCCTTTCTGCGGCGCGTGTTCCTGGCATCCACCCGACATGCCGCTCCGGATACCCGGATGCGGCCGGTGCAACCCGATCCTTCCGGGCTTAGGTCTTCGGCGACGAATCCTGGCGACGAATTCCGGAAGTCGGTTCCCGCCGGAGATCGCGACGCCATCGACGCTGCTTCCACAGCAGACTGACGCATTGCGACCTGCAACGGTCAAATTCATATGGCGCAGTCCACGGCCTAACGGGAGTGAACCCGAAAGATTTATTCGAGATACCTGCAAAGGATTACTCAGTATGCATGGTATGCAACAGGGCATGACAGGGACCGGCGAGACCGGCCGGCGGTCTATGACCCCCGCCGCATAGGGGGTTGCGGAGGCCGGGATTTAACCGTTCCGAAAGACTTACCGGCCTACTCTGACTTTGCCCTCCGGCATTTGCTGCGCATCTGCCGTGTGAGGGCAAGGCGAGTGTTCCCGATCCTCGAACGCGCCGGCCACCCCCAGGCCGGCGCGTTTTTCTTTCTGCGCATCGTGACTTCCGGATCGCGCGGTCCGGCAATTGAAAAAACCAAGCACGCCGCCCGGGAACCAACCGGCAGCAGCCGTGTTGGAACCGCCAATGGTGTGATTCCTCCCTGAACCGCCAGTCCTTTCGCCGCCGGGCGCCGCCGCGAGATCATGCGGATTGGCGCCGGCGGCGAATTTTTATCTGGATGGATAACGGCCTTGTCACCGCATTCATTTCGTCAATTGGTGACTTTCACAACCCGACGCTTGCAACCCGTTTAATCCAACGTTAAGGACATCGGCACACGGTTGGGGTTGGGCGTCATCGGGTCCGGGTTTGTGCATGGAAGACCAAGAGTTGGATCGGTCCCTGATGGATGGCATTCCGCCGGATGAGTTGGCCGATTTCGTCCAATGGCGGGAGCGCGTGCGCGGCACGAACATCTCCGAAAAGACGCTGCTGGCGACCGACTATCTCAATCACTTCAACGAAATCGTGATGCTGATCGAGATGATCCCGGACATGCCGGACATGCTGGAGGAATGCCGCATCTGGCAGCCCAAGAGCTATGCCGAGCATTTCCGCGACAGCGGCTTTTCCGACAAGGAACTGGCGATCGAGGCCTACGGCCATGTGCCGTCGAAGTTTCTCCGCCCCTTCGAGGACACCATCGCCCAGGCCCATCAGGTGATCGCCCATACGCTGGAGCGGATCGGCACCGACATCGACAGCGGCGATCCCGACAAGCTGCGGATGGACTGCCAGGCCTCCGTCGCGATGATCCACCGCATCATCCAGATCGCCAACGGGATCATCCACGGCACCGCCCATGTGATGGAACAGGGCGAGATCGACATCTATCTGCAGAACGGCTGACGGTTGGTACGCCGACCCGTACTTTCGGTCCGAATCGTGCGTCTTACCAACGAAAAACAGGCCATTTCAGTCACTTGTCCCGGCACGAATGGCGATTGATGGTGCACCCACCATTCGTTCGTTGCATGGCTCACTCGTCCCCCCTGGCACTATAGTCGAAGCATAAAAGATAAGACGGAGGCGTGTTCATGCGTCCTCTGCGGGGGGAGATGGAGCATTGCCCATGAAGGGATGCGCATTCGCGCCGGCCGATGGCATGGCCGTGTCTGAACCGCGCGTGTGGCGGCCGGTTCCGCCCACCGATCACGCCGGCCCCATCCTCCCCGTCAGCCAATGGGGGGAGGCAGCACCGCGCATGACGCCATCCGGACATCTGGACAGCTTCACCCGTGACCGGCTGCCGGCGCCGGCGCAACGCCCCGACCTGATTCTCGAACGCCCCGAACTCCAATACCCGCAGCGCCTGAATGCCGCCTCCGTTCTGATCGACGGCTGGCGCGAGCGCGGCTGGGACGGCCGCCCCTGCCTGATCGGCGGCGACGGCGAGGTGTGGAGCTATGGCCGGATGCGCGACACCGTCGACCGCATCGCCCGCGTCCTGACCGAGGATTACGGACTGGCCACCGGCAACCGCGTCCTGCTGCGCGGCCCCAACACGCCGATGCTGGCCGCCTGCTGGCTGGCGGTCATCAAGGCCGGCGGCGTTCTGGTGCCGACGATGCCGCTGCTGCGCGCGCCGGAACTGGCCGACGTGCTGAAGCGCGCCGCCATCGACATGGCGCTGTGCGACACCCATTACCTCGACGATCTGGAAGAGGCGGCGCTGCCGTCGCTGCGCATCGTCGGCTTCCGCGATGGCGAGCTGGAACACCGCATCGCCACCAAGCCGGCCGGGTTCGAGGCCGCCGACACGGCGCAGGACGACGTGGCGCTGATCGCCTTCACCTCCGGCACCACCGGAACGCCGAAGGCGGCCGCCCATTTCCACCGCCATCTGCTGGCGATCTCCGACCTGTCGCCGCGCTCGGTGCTGGGCACGACGGCCGAGGACGTGTTCTGCGGCTCGCCGACGCTGGCCTTCGCCTATGGGCTGGGCGGGCTGCTGCTGTTCCCGTTGCGCATCGGCGCGTCGGTCATCCTGCTGGAGCGCGGGACCGCCGACCGGCTGCTGGAGGCCGCCACCCGCCACCGGGCGACGGTGATGTTCACCGTGCCCACGGTCTACCGTGGCATGATCGGCCGCATGGCCGCCGACCCTGGGCTGGCGAATGGGCTGTCCGCCCTGCGCCTCTGCGTCTCGGCGGGGGAGCCGCTGCCGCAGCAGACCTTCGAGGGTTGGCGCGACGCCACCGGGCTGCAGATCCTCGACAGCCTGGGCACCACCGAGCTGCTGAACGCCGTGCTGCATGCCGTCCCCGGCGATGTCCGGCCGGGCTCCACCGGAAAGCCGGTGCCGGGATACGAGGCGATGGTGGTCGACGACCAGTTCCGCCGGCTTCCCCCCGGACAGGTCGGCCGGCTGGCGGTGCGCGGGGCGACCGGCTGCCTCTATCTCGACGATCCGCGCCAGGAAAGCTATGTCCAGCAGGGCTGGAACCTGACCGGCGACGCCTTCCACGTCGATGAGGACGGCTTCTTCTGGTATCACGCCCGCACCGACGACCTGATCGTCTCGGCCGGCTACAAGATCTCCGGCCTGGAGGTCGAGAACATCCTGCTGAGCCACGAGGCGGTGCAGGAGTGCGCGGTGATCGCCGCCCCGGATCCGGTGCGCGGCACCATCCCCAAGGCCTTCGTCGTTCTGCATGACGACGTCCGTCCCGACGAGCGTCTGGCGGAGGAGCTGCAGAGCTTCGTGAAGGAGCACATCGCGCCCTACAAGTACCCCCGCGCGGTGGAATTCCTCGACGCGCTGCCGCGGACGGAGACCGGCAAGGTTCAGCGCTTCAAGTTGCGCCGCCGCGCGTGGCAGCCGGACGACGAGGAGTAGGGCGTCGCTTTACCGGGGAAAGCCGGCGAAGCGGGTCAGCCGGATGTTGCGCGCTTTCAAGAGCGCGGGGAACTCCGGCCCGCGCAGATAGTCGTATTCGGCGCGCCGCGGCTCGACCAGAGTGTCGACGCGGCGCAGCTCCTCGTCGGGCAGGCCGGGATGGACCATCACCAGGGTGCGACCGTCGATCCCATCGAGGAAGCGCGGCATCAGCTCGGCGAAAGGCCGGCTGCCGGCGAAGTCGTAGACACCGGCGAAGCGGTCGTTGGCCGGGATGCCGCGTGCCCGCACCATGCGCCTCAGCCCGCCGCCCAGTCCGCCGATCAGCAGGGTCTTCGGCACCGCGACGCCCCGGCGCAGCACCGCCGCCACCGGTTCCCCGCACAGGCGGACATAGGCGCCGGGTAGGGTGGCCAGCGCCTCCACCACCGCGTCGCGGATGCCGGGCAGCTGGTGGATGTGCTGGTGGCCGTCGATATAGTCGGGCGGCGCCCCCCAGGCTTCGGTGAAGGCGGCGATCTGGCGCAACAGTTCGTCACGGATCTCCGCACGCGCCGCCGGTGCGTTCAGTTTCCCGCGATAGGCCCAGCCCATCAGCCGGCCCAGCGGCGGCAACCTGCCATCCGGCGCAAGGGTCGGCATGGGCCCCAGCGGCGTCTGGTCGGTCATGGTGAAATGCAGCCCGACATCGGCCTTGTCCTTCAGCTCGCGCAGTGCCGCGGCGCCGCTGCGCCAGTGCGGGCAGAGGCTCATGACCGAGGTCGCGGTCAGGCGCCCTTGGGCGATCAGGTCACGGATGGCGGCGTTGACGCCGGGCGACAGGCCATAATCATCGGCACAGAGCAGGAGCGGGGTGGACGCGGTATCGGGCATGACCGGACGGAAGCAGGAGGCGGGAGTCCGGCCAAGATGGGCGGGCGGCTCCGATCAAGCAATACCGATCAAGCGATACCCATCAAGCCGCTTCGGTCGCAGGCTCCGCCGCCGGCTTGCGGGCTTGCAGAGTGGCCAGCATCACGCCGGGCAGGACCAGCGCCACCCCCATCAGGTGAAAGCCCTGCAGCGGCTCGGACAGCAGAACCCAGGAGGCCAGCGCCGCCCACAGAGGCGACACGTACAGCGCGGTGGAAGCGCGCGCGGCCCCCATCATCGCGATGGTCTTCTGATAGGCCAGCAGAGCTAGGACCGACGCGAACAGCGCGACCGCGACGATCGACAGGATGGTGGAGACGGAGAAGGGAACCGGCCGCACCGCCACCGTCTCCCACGCATAGAAGGGAGCCAGCACCAGGACGCCAGCGAATGCGTTGGCGGCGAAGGCGGTGACCACCGGCAGGGGTGTGCCTGATTGCCGCAGCAGGATGGTGTAGACCGACCACGACACCGCCCCGGTCAACACCAGCAGGTCGCCGGAATTGAAGGACAGGTGGCGCAAGGCGTCCAGATCGCCGCGGGTCAGGATCACCAGCACGCCGGCCATCGCCAGCAGGATGCCCAGCACCTGCCGCGGCCGGATCGCGTCGCCCAGCCAGACGGCGGCCAGCGCCAGGATCATCGCCGGGCTGGTCGCATAGATCAGGCTGGCGTTGGTGGCGCTGGTCCGCTCCAGCCCGTAATAGACGATGGCGCCCGAAATCCCCTGGCCCAGCACGCCCAGCAGCAGATAGCGCCGCCACTGCCGCTTCAATTGAACGCGGTGGGTCAGCAGCCCCGGCAAGGCGAAGGGCAGCACGATCAGGAAGGCGATCAGCCAGCGCCAGAAGGCCAGCCCGATCGGCGGCACCACATGCGCCACCGCCCGCCCGACCACCGGGTTGGAGGCCAGCAGGGCGGAGCCGACGATGTAGAGGCCATAGGCGGCCAACGGGCCGGCCAGCGGACCGGTTCGCAGGAAGGACGGCAGGAACGGAAGCGACATCGCCGGACCGGTATCCGAAAAGGGGGTTCCATGACGGGTGCAACCCAGCCTAGCATGGCAGCCGCGGCCGCCCTTCACGGCAGCTGTGCATGGCAGCCGTCCGACTCCCGTCGGCTGCGGGCATTGCCGGAATGGTCCACCCGGATAACCTGATTCGCAGGGGAAGGGAACTATCGATTCGGTCAACCGGATGGTTGACTTTGCAACTGTTTCGTTTTTGAGGGCGAAAATGTGTCCATACGGACGTATTGGTGCCCAAAAATATGCTCTGCGCCACGGTATAGCCACGTATGCATGTTGGCGTTGACAGGCGCCTTTGCCACGCGCCAAATGGCGACGCTATTTCCAAAAGCGTTCTGGCAAATTTCCGTACGCTCCAACCGGAATCGGGAGGCAAGACGAATGAAGCGCATCCTGCTGGGTGCCGGGCTTGGTATGGCCGCGGCGCTGGCGCTGTCGGCGCCGGCCCAGGCGGCGAAGACCCTTGTTTATTGCTCCGAGGGTAGCCCCGAAAACTTCAACCCCATGTTGAACACGACCGGCACCAGTTTCGACGTTGCTCTCCCGGTCTACAACAACCTCGTCCAGTTCGAGCATGGCGGCACCAAGGTCGTTCCCGGCCTCGCCGAGTCCTGGACCATCTCCGACGATGGTCTGGTCTACACCTTCAAGCTGCGCGCCGGCGCCAAGTGGCACAGCAACAACGATTTCAAGCCGACGCGCGACGCCAACGCCGACGACGTGATCTTCTCGTTCGAGCGCCAGTGGAAGGCCGACAATCCCTTCCACAAGGTGTCGGGCGGCGCCTACGACTACTTCAACGACATGGCGATGCCGAAGTTGTTGAAGTCGATCGAGAAGGTTGACGACCTGACGGTCAAGTTCACGCTGAACGCGGTCGAGGCGCCGTTCCTGGCCAACCTCGCCATGCCGTTCGCGCCGATCATGTCGGCCGAATACGCCGCGATGCTGCTGAAGAAGGGCACGCCGGAGAAGCTGGATCAGGTTCCCATCGGCACCGGTCCCTTCCAGTTCGTCGCCTACCAGAAGGACGCCGTCATCCGCTACAAGGCGTTTGAGCAGTATTGGGGCGGCAAGCAGCCGCTCGACAACCTCGTCTTCGCGATCACGCCCGACGCGGCGGTCCGGCTGGCCAAGCTGAAGGCCGGCGAATGCCAGGTGATGCCGTACCCGAACCCGGCCGACATCGACAGCATGAAGAAGGACAACTCGATCGTCGTTCAGGAGCAGGAAGGCCTGAACGTCGGTTACGTTTCCTTCAACGTGACGAAGAAGCCGTTCGACGACGTGCGCGTCCGCCGCGCCGTCAGCATGGCGATGGACAAGAAGGCGATGGTCGCCGCGGTCTATCAGGCCGCCGGCGTCCCGGCCAAGAACCCGATCCCGCCGACCATGTGGTCGTACAACAACGCGATCGAGGATTATCCGTACGACGTTGAGCGGGCGAAGAAGCTGCTGGCCGATGCCGGCTACCCCAACGGTTTCGAGACCGATCTGTGGGCGATGCCGGTGCAGCGTCCGTATAACCCCAATGCCAAGCGCATCGCCGAGATGATGCAGGCCGATCTGGCCAAGGTCGGCATCAAGGCGAAGATCGTGCAGTACGAGTGGGGTGAGTACCGCAAGCGGATGCAGCAGGGCGAGCACCAGATGGGCATGCTCGGCTGGACCGGCGACAACGGCGACCCCGACAACTTCCTCTACACCCTGCTGGGTTGCGAGGCTGCGCGTCCGGGCGGCAACAACCTGTCGAAGTGGTGCAACAAGGAGTTCGACGACCTCGTCGTCCAGGCCAAGCGCACCAACGACATCGCTGCCCGCACCAAGTTGTACGAGCAGGCGCAGGTCATCTTCAAGGAAGAGGCCCCCTGGTACACCATCGCCCATTCGGTGGTTTACATGGGTCTCGCCAAGAACGTCGTCGGCTACAAGATGGATCCGTTCGGCGTCCATCGCTTCGAAGGCGTCGATCTGAAGTGATGCGTGGCGCACCCCTGCAAAAAGGGGGTGCGGCGATTGCTGTTTTGGGTTGGAGGCATGGGTTGCCACGCCTCCAACCCTCTGAATCGAGTGACATTCCCGACCCTGCGCAAGCGGGGGAGGGCCGGAGTGGGGGCAGGTGCCCCTGACGGAACGGGGCGTTGCCAAGCGGTTTTCCTGCCGGGCCAGCGCTCCGTTCCAGTTTTCACCGCAGTTTTAAAAAACGAGTACCCGTCGATGCTTCGCTTCATCCTGACGCGGGTGAGCTTGGTGATTCCGACTTTTCTCGGCATCACCTTTCTGACCTTCATCCTGATCCGGCTGGTTCCCGGCGACCCCATCGAGGTGCGCGTCGGCGAACGGGGCATCGCGCCCGAACGGCTCGCCGCCCTCCGCCATGAACTGGGTCTCGACCAATCGCTCTGGCAACAGTTCCTCGACTATGTCGGCAACGTGCTGTCGGGTGATTTCGGCCTGTCGCTGGTCACCCACAATTCGGTCTTGAGCGAGTTCCTGACGCTGTTCCCGGCGACGCTGGAACTGGCGCTGTGCGCCATGCTGTTCGCGACGCTGGTCGGGCTGCCCGCCGGCATCCTGGCGGCGGTGAAGCGCGGATCGCTGTTCGACCACGGCGTGATGGGCCTCAGCCTGACCGGCTATTCGATGCCGATCTTCTGGTGGGGCCTGCTGCTGATCCTGTTCTTCTCGGTCGGGCTGGGCTGGACCCCGGTGTCGGGTCGCCTGGATCTGGTCTATTACGTGGAGCCGACGACCGGCTTCATGCTGATCGACACGCTGATGGCCGGGGATTACGAGGCGTTCCGCTCCGCGCTGGGCCATCTGGTGCTGCCGACCATCGTGCTGGGCACCGTACCGCTGGCAGTGGTGGCGCGCATGACGCGGTCCGCCATGCTGGAGGTGCTGGGCGAGGATTACATCCGCACCGCCCGCGCCAAGGGGCTGGACGACGGCCGGGTCATCGGCATGCATGCGCTGCGCAACGCGCTGATCCCGGTGGTGACCGTCATCGGTCTGCAGGTCGGCACGCTGCTGGGCGGCGCCATCCTGACCGAGACCATCTTCTCCTGGCCGGGCGTCGGCAAATGGCTGATCGAATCGATCAACCGCCGCGACTATCCGGCCCTGCAGGGCGGTGTCCTGCTGATCGCCACCTCGGTGATCCTGGTCAACCTGCTGGTGGACGTGCTTTACGGCGTCCTCAACCCCCGCATCCGTCACGCGCGGTGAGGCCAATCCATGTCCGCTGAATATTCGACCAACGCAGAACCCGCTACCCCCGAACCGGTCGCCGTGTCGCGCCCGCCGCATCCGCTGACCGAGTTCTGGTATCACTTCCGCCAGAACAAGGGCGCGCTGGGCGGTCTGGTGGTGATCACGCTGATCGCGCTGATCGCCATCTTCGCCGGCGTCATCGCCCCGCACGACCCCGACATCCAGTACCGCGATGCGATCCTGACCCCGCCGGTCTGGCAGGATGGCGGCACCTGGACCTACATCCTGGGCACCGACGACATCGGCCGCGACATGCTGTCCCGCCTGATGTACGGCGCGCGGCTGTCGATGATGATCGGCCTGATCGTCGTCACCCTGTCGCTGGCCGTCGGGCTGGGGCTGGGGCTGATCGCCGGCTTCTTCGGCGGGATGGCCGACGTGCTGATCATGCGCGGCATGGACATCCTGCTGGCTCTGCCCTCGCTGCTGCTGGCCGTCGTGGTGGCCGCCATCCTCGGGCCGGGGCTGGTGAACGCCATGCTGGCGGTGTCGGTGGTGGTGATCCCGCATTATGCCCGCCTGACCCGCGCCGCCGTGCTGGCGGAGGTGAACAAGGACTATGTCGTCGCCTCCCGCGTCGCCGGGGCCGGGCCGATGCGCCTGATGCTGATCGTGGTTCTGCCGAACTGTCTGGCGCCGCTGATCGTGCAGGCGACACTGGGCTTCTCCACCGCCATCCTGGACGCGGCCGCGCTCGGCTTCCTCGGTCTCGGCGCCCAGCCGCCGACGCCGGAATGGGGCACCATGCTGGCCTCCTCGCTGCAGTTCCTTCAGCGCGCGCCCTGGGTCGTGACCTGGCCCGGCATCGCCATCCTGGTGACCGTGCTGGCCTTCAATCTGTTGGGCGACGGTCTTCGCGACGCGCTCGACCCCAAGCTGAAACGTTGACCTCATGCCTCTTCTCGACATCAAGAACCTGTCGGTCGAGTTCACCACCCGCGCCGGCACCTTCCGCGCGGTGGATGGCATCGACCTGACCGTGGACGAAGGCGAGGTCGTCGGCATCGTCGGCGAATCCGGCTCCGGCAAGTCCGTGACCTCGTTGGCCGTGATGGGGCTTCTCGGCTCCAACGGCCGGGTGGTCGCCGACCGGATGACGTTCGCCGGCCGCGACCTGCTGACCATGCCCGCCGCCCAGCGCCGGAAGATCACCGGCAAGGACGTCGCCATGGTCTTCCAGGAGCCGATGACCAGCCTGAACCCCTGCTTCACCGTCGGCTTCCAGATCATGGAGACCCTGCGGGTGCATGAGGGTCTGTCCGGCAAGGCGCTGCGCAACCGCGCCATCGCCCTGCTGGAGCAGGTCGGCATTCCCGCGCCGGAATCGCGCCTGTCCGCCTTCCCGCACCAGCTGTCGGGCGGCATGAGCCAGCGCGTGATGATCGCCATCGCCATCGCCTGCAACCCGCGCCTGCTGGTGGCGGACGAGCCGACGACCGCGCTGGACGTCACCATCCAGAAGCAGATCCTCGACCTGCTGGTCCAGTTGCAGCGCGAACGCGGCATGGCGCTGATCCTGATCACCCACGACATGGGCGTGGTGGCGGAAACGGCCCAGCGCGTCGTCGTCATGTATGCCGGTCAGGTGGCGGAGACGCGGCCCGTCGGCTCGCTGTTCGAGCGGCCGCGCCATCCCTACACCGGCGCCCTGCTCGACGCGCTGCCGGAGCGGGCGCTGGGCAAGCGCCGGCTGCCGACGATTCCCGGCATGGTGCCGGGCATCGCCGACCGGCCGGCCGGCTGCCTGTTCAGCCCGCGCTGCCGCTTCGCCGACGCCCGCTGCCGTGCCGAGCGCCCGGCCCTGTTCGATGTGGACGACGGGCGCGCGCGCTGTTTCTACCCGCTGCCGGACGGCCATCTCGCCGCCGGGGAGGCGCTGTGATGAGCATCGAGACCGAACCCCACAACGACCCCCATATCTTCGAGGCCGTGGCCGACATGTCGGTCGTGCTGGAGGCGCGCGATCTGCGCAAGCACTATGCCGTCAAGCGCGGCGCCTTCAAGCCGATGGCCACGGTGAAGGCGCTGGACGGCGTGTCCTTCCGCCTGCAGGCCGGCAAGACGCTGGCGGTGGTCGGCGAGTCGGGCTGCGGCAAGTCGACGCTGGCCCGCTCCGTCACCATGATCGAGCCGCCGAGTTCGGGCGAGCTGCTCTATGACGGCCGCGAGGTCGTCGGCCGCAACGCGGCGGAGATGAAGGAACTGCGCCGCACGGTGCAGATGGTCTTCCAGAACCCCTACGGCTCGCTGAACCCGCGCAAGACGGTCGGCTCCATCCTGACCGAGCCGCTGGTCATCAACACCGACATGGACAAGCACGAGCGGCGCGACCGCGCGGTGGCCATGATGGGGAAGGTGGGCCTGCGTCCCGATCAGGTCGACCGCTACCCGCATATGTTCTCCGGCGGCCAGCGCCAGCGCATCGCCATCGCCCGCGCCCTGATGCTGAACCCGCGTGTCGTGGTGGCGGACGAGCCGGTGTCGGCGCTCGACGTGTCGATCCAGGCGCAGGTGCTGAACCTGATGATGGATCTGCAGGAGGAGCTGAACCTCGCCTACCTGTTCATCTCCCATGATCTCAGCGTCGTGCGCCACATCGCCGATTCGCTGATGGTGATGTATCTGGGCAAGCCGGTGGAGCATGGCGCCAAGGACGTGGTCTTCACCCGGCCGCGCCACCCCTACACCCGCATCCTGCTGGCGGCGACGCCGCGGGTGAACCCGGACCTGCGCATGGACCGGGTGGTGCCGAAGGGCGAACTGCCCTCGCCGCTGAACCCGCCGCCGGGCTGTGCGTTCCACAAGCGCTGCCCCTTCGCCACCGACCGCTGCGCCGCGGAGGTTCCGCCGCTCCGCCCGGTCGACGAACGGCTGGTGGCCTGCCATTACGCCGAAGAGATGAACTGAGCGGCCCCTCAGCTGTTTGAAGGGCGGCTGTTTGAAGGGCGACTGTTCGGAAGGCGGCTGTTGAGTGCGGCGGCCGTCTTCTTTACGGTGGGCCCGATTCGTTCCTCAGCCGTCCTATCAGGGAGAGTGCCGCCATGCCGTCGTTCGACATCGTGTCCGAGACGGACGTCCACGAGATCGACAATGCTCTCGCCGGTGTCCGCCGCGAGATCGAAACCCGGTTCGACTTCAAGGGCTCGAAATGCACCGTCGAGCGGACCGAGAACGAGATCGTCCTGCTGGCCGACGACGCGCCGAAGCTGGCGCAGATGCAGGAACTGCTGCGCGTCTACGTGACCCGGCGCAAGCTCGACGCCGCGGCGCTCGACTTCACCGCCCAGCCGCAGCGCGCCGCGGGCGATGCGCTGCGCCACACCGTGACGATCAAGCAGGGAATCGCGCAGGATCTGGCGAAGACCATCGTCAAAGGGATCAAGGACAGCAAGATGAAGGTCCAGGTCTCGATCCAGGGCGACGAACTGCGGGTGACGGGCAAGAAGCGCGACGACCTGCAGGACGCCATCGCCCTGGTCAAGCGGCTGGGCATCGAGCAGCCGCTGCAGTACCAGAATTTTCGCGATTGACCGCCCTCCGGACCGGCAAGGCTTGCCGGCCGCTGGGAAACTTCTGCCGGGCGGCTGGGTAATTTTTGCCGGTCAAATCGTCGCAGGGGCGGGTGGGGCCCTTGCGATCCGCCAGTTGTGTTGATGGCGTGATTTTTGCGTGTGTCCCTGCGGTTCGCCACTAACCGCAGGGAATCGTCCCATGTCGATGATGGCCAACAGCGAGGCCACGCAAGCCATGCGGATCCGGGCGGAAGACGTCCTGGAGCGCAAAGGGGCGTCCGCGTCCCGGCAGGCGGGTGCGCTGGCCGGCCAGTTCGCGGCGATGCTGGAAACCCTGAACGGGGTGGGGGAGGGTGGAACCTCCGGCGCCGACGGCACCGGAGTGGTGCCGAACGCCCAGCCTTCCGTTCGTCTCGGCGTCGGCGCCGTTACCCTGTTTGCCCAGGAAACTGGGCAGGGCGATTCCGCCATGGACCCTGCCGCGGCGGTGCCAGACCCGCAGGACCCGGCGACCGCGATGCAGGTGGTGGAAAGCGCCATCCAGGCCGGCGACGGAACGAACTTCCGCTGGCTGACCACCCTGATGACGCAGAACTCCGCGGCGTAGCCTTCCTGAATATTCCGCTCAGAACCCCCGACCGAATTCGGCCCAGGACTGCGGGACGTCCGCCGATTCCGGCTTGCGCTTGCCGCCGCCGCGACGGGTGCGGAAGCCGGCGAACAGGTCCGACATCGCGATGTGCGGCAGCGCCTCGCCAAAAGTGAAGCCGGCGGGAGCGATGCCGGCGGGCACCAGGGCGGCGGGACCGGCGAACAGGCGGCTCAGAATGCTCGACATCATGTGATTTCCCCTTGCTGCGGCACCGTCCGCCGGCGCCGTCGACCATGAGCGGATCATGCGCCCGGCCCTGCGCCGCAACAAGATATTATGTATACCAGATACCGTATTTCAAATATGTGTGCGCCGCATGGCTCGACCTAGACAGTTTTGTTCGTGAGGCAAGCAATACGCGCATGCCAGCAATCGCGAAAAAGCGAGCCGTTTCAACGCATTCCACGATGTGGGAAAGAATAACGCATTCGGTATCCGGTATTTGGAATACGGATTGTTGAGGCGCACTGTCATCTCCGAACGGCGCATGATGCGGTGCGATACGGATGGACCGCCGCACTCCGGAAATCCTGCGCTCCCACGCTCAACGGGACTTTGGGGCATGACCACAGAGACGACCGAAGACCGCGGTCTTCTGACAAACAAATGGTTCCAGCTCAGCGTCGGCCTGCTGTGCATGGCGATGATCGCCAACCTGCAATATGGCTGGACGCTGTTCGTCGATCCCATCGACGCCAAGCATGGCTGGGGACGTGCAGCCATCCAGATCGCCTTTTCCATCTTCGTCTTCACCGAAACCTGGCTGGTCCCGGTCGAAGGCTGGTTCGTCGACCGTTACGGCCCGCAGGCGGTGGTGCTGGTCGGCAGCCTGCTGGTCGGCGGCTCCTGGGTGATCGACAGCCAGGCCTCCTCGCTGCCGATGCTCTACACCGCGGCGGTGGTCTCCGGCATCGGCGCCGGCTGCGTCTATGGCACCTGCGTCGGCAATGCGCTGAAGTGGTTCCCGCAGCAGCGCGGGCTGGCCGCCGGCATCACCGCCGCCGGCTTCGGCGCCGGTGCCGGCGCCACGGTCATTCCGATTGCCAACATGATCGCCAACCAGGGCTACGAGCATGCCTTCCTGGTCTTCGGCATCGGGCAGGGCGTGGTGATCTTCGTGCTGTCCTTCTTCCTGCGCAAGGCGCCGAAGTCGAACGCGGCGGCGCGCAAGACCGGCCCGGCCCAGACCAAGATCGACCATCAGCCGGCCCGCGTCATCCGCACGCCGGTCTTCTGGCTGCTCTATGTGATGTTCGTGATGGTGGCGTCCGGCGGCCTGATGGCCGCGGCCCAGATCGCGCCGATCGCCCATGACTTCCATGTCGCCGATTCGCCGATCAACATGTTCGGCTTCATCCTGCCCGCCCTGACGCTGGCGATTTCGCTGGACCGCGTGCTGGACGGCGCCGGGCGTCCCTTCTTCGGCTGGGTATCCGACCGCATCGGCCGCGAGAACACCATGTTCATCGCCTTCGGCACCGCCGCCATCGCCATCGTCCTGGTGACGCAGCTGGGCCGCAACCCGGTGGCCTTCGTGATCTTCACCGCGATGTTCTTCTGCGTGTTCGGCGAGATCTACAGCCTGTTCCCGGCCACCGCCGGCGACACTTTCGGCTCGAAGTTCGCGACGACCAACGCCGGCATGCTCTACACCGCCAAGGGCACGGCGGCGCTGCTGGTCCCGCTCAGCAGCATCATCGCCGGCCATTTCGGCTGGCAGGCCGTGTTCTACATCGCCGCCAGCTTCAATCTGGTGGCGGCGATCCTGGCGATGTTCGTCCTGAAGCCGCTGCGCGCCAGCTTCATCCAGGCCGACGATTACGGATTGCAGCCGGCCGCCGTCACGGCGGAACGCTGACGGCAGGCATCCGTCAAAGGCCCAGCTTCGCCCAGGCCGCCCAATCGTCCAACGACTTGCGGGCGGCCGCCACCAGGGCATCGGCGAAGGCCTCATGCGCCCCGGCCTCCAGTGCCGGGGCGCTGCCGTTTCCGGTCCGCAGCCCCAGCCGCCGCAGCATCCCGCGCTCCTGCTGCACCACGCGCAGCCGCACCTTCTCGCCGAATCGGCCGCGCATCACCGAGCGCAGGTCGCCCAGCCCGTCGACCAGCCCGAGAGCCAGCGCCTTGCGCCCGGCCCAGAAGGCGCCGGAGAACAGTTCCTCCTCCGATCCGGTCAGCCGCGCGCCGCGCCGCGTGCGCACCATCGCCTTGAACGCCTCGTGCACGTCGGCCTGCAGCGCCTTCAGATGGGCGACGCCGTCCTCGCGCTCGGGCGAGAAGGGATCGAGCAGCACCTTCTTGTCGCCGGCGGTGTAGAGCCGGCGCTCGATGCCGTGGCGCTCGATCAGCGCATGCAGGCCGAAGCCCGACGACACCACTCCGATCGAGCCGACGATGGAGCTTTCGTCCGCCCAGATTTCGTCGGCCGCACAGGCCAGCCAATAACCGCCCGACGCCGCCGCATCCTCGCAAAAGGCGAAGACCGGCACCTTCTTCTCCTCCGCCAGATCGCGGATTCGCTTGGCGATCAGCGCCGACTGCACCGGCGACCCGCCGGGTGAGTTGATGATCAGCGCCACCGCCTTCTGGTTCTTCGGCGCGAAGGCGCGTTCCAGCAGCGGGGCGACGCCGTCCAGCGACAGGCCGGAGCGGAAGGGTCCGGCCTGGCCGATGACGCCGGACAGGCGGACGACGGACACCAGCGGCCCGGCCTTGCGCCAGGGGCCGAAGGGGAGTTTGGCGAGGAGGGAATGCAGGCTCATGCCGGCAGAGATGGGATTGAAGTCTCCCGATTGAAAGGCTCCGTTCCCGCTAAATCGTGAGCGGTTCGGCGTCGCGTAGCACCCGCTCCGCCGCCGGGCTGTAGCCGCCTTCTGCGTTGTGCACGGTCAGGCCGGCGGTCAGCCGGGCGGGCGCCTTGCCGCCCTTGCGGGCGACCAGCAGCAGCCGCTTGGCCTCCACCCCCGGCTTGGGCCACAGCGGCACCAGGACGAGGCTGCCGAACCGGCCGCGCAGCGCGTGCAGGATGTCGTCGATCCGGTCGGCGCGGTGGACAATCGTCAGCGTGCCGCGCGGCTTCAGCATGCGGTCGGCGAAGCGCACCCAGTCGCCCAGCCCTGCCGCACCTTCCACATTCGCCGCGGCCTTCCAGTCGTCGGGCGGGACACTGGCGGCACCGGCCTTCAGGTAGGGCGGATTCATCATTACACGATCGAATCCGAAGGTCCCGAGAGCCTCGGGTGGGGCCATCAGGTCGCCCTGGACCACCGTCACCCGCTCCGCGACGTCGCTGAGCGCGGCATTGCGGCGGGCGAAGTCGCAGGCGTCGGCCCGCTGTTCCAGCCCGACCACCGCCACGCCCGGCACCCGGACGGCGAGGCACAGTGCCGCAGCCCCGGTGCCGGTTCCGACATCCAGCACCCGCTCGCCGGCGGCGGCGGCGGTGACGGCGGCGAGGAAGACCGGATCGATGGCGGCGCGATAGCCGCCGTCCGGCTGGTGCAGCTTCACCCGGCCGTTCAGCAGGAAATCTACGGGCGTTTCCAGGCTTCGTTCTGGAAGTGGAACGATATAGCCGCTCACGCTTCGCCGGCCTCGCTCAGGATGCGGACGGCCTGTGCGGCGTCCTCCGTGCCGACCATCAGCCGCCGGGGAATGGCGCCGATGGAGCCTTCCAGGATGCTGGTGTAGCTGTCCAGCACGATGGCCTCGATGCCCGCATCGGCCAGCAGGGCGACCAGCCAGGACAGGCGGACGGGGTCGGTGGTGCGCAGCAGTTCGGTCATGGCGTCTCGGAAGAACGGGCGTCTCGAAAGAACGGTCCCCTGCGGACTTGACCGAACAGGCTAGGCCGTTATGCTCCCTAGCGCAAATTCTGGCGTCAATCACCCGTGGAGTCGACCTTGGCGGTCGTGACCAACTTCGAGCCGAAACGGCGCAAGTCTACCCCGCTCGACGACCTGACCGCTTTGGTGGCCGAGGACCTCAGCGCCGTCAACCAGATCATCCTCGACCGCATGCAGTCGCAGGTCGAGATGATTCCGCAGCTGGCGGGCTATCTGATCGCGGCCGGCGGCAAGCGCCTGCGCCCGGTGCTGACGCTCGCCGCCGCCAACATGTGCGGCTATCAGGGGGAGCATCACCGGCTGCTGGCCGCGGTGGTGGAGTTCATCCACAGCGCCACCCTGCTGCACGACGACGTGGTCGATGAAAGCGACCTGCGCCGCGGCATGGCCTCGGCCAACGCGGTGTTCGGCAACAAGGCCAGCGTGCTGGTCGGCGATTTCCTGTTCTCCCGCGCTTTCGAGATGATGGTGGAGGTGCAGTCGCTCGACGTGCTGCGCATCCTGTCCGGCGCCTCGGCCATCATCGCCGAGGGCGAGGTGCTGCAGCTGCGCACCACCAACGACACCGAGACCAGCGAGCAGGCCTATCTCGAGGTCATCAAGGGCAAGACGGCCGAGCTGTTCGCCGCCGCCTGCCGCGTCGGCGCCGTCGTCGCCAACCGCCCGCAGGCGGAAGAGTTGGCGCTCTACGATTACGGCATGAATCTCGGCATCGCCTTCCAGCTGGTCGACGACGTTCTGGATTACTCGGCCCTGCAGGCGAAGCTGGGCAAGACGGTCGGCGACGATTTCCGCGAGGGCAAGATCACCCTGCCGGTCGTGCTGGCCTTCCGCCGCGGCAACGACGAGGAACGCGCCTTCTGGCGCCGGGTGATGGAGGAGCTGGACCAGAAGGACGGCGACCTGGAGCGTGCCCAGGCGCTGATGGCCCGCCACAACGCCCTGAAGGACACGGTGGAACGGGCGCGCCATTACGGCTCCATCGCCCGCGACAGCCTTGGCCTGTTCGCCGACGGGCCGATCAAGCAGGCCCTGCTGGAAGTCATTGATTTCGTGATCGATCGCGATTTCTGACGGCTTTTCCGCCGGGCCGGGAGGGGGGCGGATCTTTTTGGGCGATGACGCATTTTTTGCGTTGCGCGCCGGAGCACGAGCGTTTATACACCCCCTCCACCGGCGGACGACACCGCCCGCCGGTGCCATGATCGGAGAGTAGCTCAGCCTGGTAGAGCACTGCTTTCGGGAGGCAGGGGCCGGAGGTTCGAATCCTCTCTCTCCGACCACAA
>NZ_LGQY01000086.1:0-27113 GCF_003116065.1 Azospirillum sp. TSO5
CGGGCGCGGCTTCGCCGTGGTGGCGCAGGAGGTGCGGCAGCTCGCCCAGCGCTCCGCCCAGGCGTCGAAGGAGATCAAGGCGCTGATCATGGACAGCGGCGGGCAGGTGCGCGACGGCGTCGATCTCGTGCGCTCGGCCGGCAGCTCCCTGACCGAGATCGTGTCGGGCATCGGCCGGGTCGCCGATCTGGTGTCGGAGATCGCGCGGGCGACCGCCGAGCAGGCGTCCGGCCTGGACGAGGTCAACATCGCCATCGCCCAGATGGACGAGATGACCCAGAAGAACGCCGCCCTGGTGGAGGAAAGCACCGCCGCCGCCCGCTCGCTGGAGGAACAGGCCGACCAGTTGCGCCACCAGATGACCTTCTTCACCCTTGATCGCAAATCGGCCTGACAATGCCACCGGTGCCGCGATGACCGACCGCTCGCCCGCCTTATCGACCGAACCCGCGACGACGCGGCGCTCCCTCGCCGCCTCGCCGGCAGCGGTGTTCGGCGGTGCGCGCGAGTTCCGGTTCGAGCGGCACCATTTCGACCTGATCGCCGGGCTGCTCTATCAGCTGGCCGGCATCGCGCTGGCCCCGCACAAGGCCGAGATGGTCTATGCCCGGCTGGCGCGGCGCCTGCGCGAGTTGCGCCTGCCCGATTTCGACGCCTATTGCGCCCTGCTGCAGAGCGAGGACGTGGCGGACGAGATCGGCTTCCTGGTCAATGCGCTGACCACCAACCTGACCAGCTTCTACCGCGAATCGCACCATTTCGACTTCCTCGCCTCCACCGTCCTGCCGGAGGTGCGGGAGCTGAACGCCCACCTGTCGAAACCGCGCCTGCGGCTGTGGTCGGCCGGCTGTTCGTCGGGGCCGGAGCCCTACACCATGGCGATGGTTCTGGTCTCGACCATGGGCGCCGATCTGCGCCGCTGGGACGCCCGCATCCTCGCCACCGACATCGACACCCACATGGTGGACACCGCCCGGCGCGGCATCTATCCGCTGTCGGGCGCCACCGGCATCCCGCCACAGGTCCGCCAGCGCTTCACCCAGGACGTGAGGCTGGACGGCGAGCCCGCCGTGGCGATGGGCGATGAGCTGAAACGCCTCGTTACCGTCAAGCCGCTGAACCTGCTGGAACATTGGCCGATGTCCGGCCCGTTCGACGCGATCTTTTGCCGCAACGTGCTGATCTATTTCGACCGCCGCGGCCGGATGCAGGTGATAGAAAACTTCGCCCGGATGCTCCGCCCCGGCGGGTATCTGTTCCTCGGCCATTCGGAGAGCCTGTATGGCGTGTCGAACCTGTTCCGCCAGGCCGGTCCGACGATCTACCGGAGGGACTGAGCGATGAACGCCGTCCCCCTTCCCCGATCCGGATCCAACCGGTCCGCGACCCACCGGCGCCTCGGCAGCGGGCGCTACTTCAACCAGGAATTCAAGGTCGACACCGTCAAGATCGCGCTGGGGCAGCAGGCGGTCAGCGACCGGCCCGACCTGATGATCGCGACGACGCTGGGGTCCTGCGTGGCGGCCTGCATTCACGACCCGGTGCGCCGCATCGGCGGCATGAACCATTTCATGCTGCCCGATCTGCCGGCGATCGAGCTGGAGGGGGCCGGCGTCGCCGCGCGCTATGGCTCGGTGGCGATGGAGCGGCTGATCAACGCGCTGCTGGCGGCGGGCGCCGAACGCCGGCGCCTGCAGGTCAAGCTGTTCGGCGGTGGCCGGGTCATCGAGTCGAGCTACGACATCGGCGGGCTGAACAGCCGTTTCGCCCTGGATTACGTGCGGGCGGAGGGGCTGACGCTGGCGGGCCAGGATCTGGGCGGCGACTCCGCCCGGCGGCTGCATTACTTCCCGCACAGCGGGCGTGCGCTGCGCCGCCTGCTGCGGCCGGAGGCGGCGGCCGACACCGTCACCCGCGAACGGCGCTTCATCACCCACCTGAGCCAGAGCCCCGAGGAAGGCGAGGTCGAACTGTTCACGCCCGCCGATCCGGGAGGGAGCTGACCGATGCCCAGACCGATCCGCGTCGTCATCGTCGACGACAGCGCCCTGATGCGCGAAATGCTGAAGGACATCCTGAGCCGGGAGGCGGGGATGGAGGTCGCCGGCGTCGCCCGCGACCCCTTCGAGGCGCGCGAGGTCATTAAGGCCACCAACCCCGACGTCATCACCCTGGACGTCGAGATGCCGAAGATGGACGGCCTGTCCTTCCTGGAGAAGATCATGACCCTGCGGCCGACGCCGGTCATCATGGTCTCCTCCCTGACACGTGAAGGATCGGACGCCGCCATCCGCGCGCTGGAGCTGGGGGCGGTGGACTGCGTCGCCAAGCCCGGCGGTTCCGACGGGCACGGGTTCGAGGCGACGGCGATGGAGCTGGTCTCCAAGATCCGCGTCGCCGCCACCGCGCGCCTGACCATGCGCCGCCCGGCCGCCGTGCATGGCGTGCTGCCGACGCCGCGCCGCGCCGGGTCGGGGAAACGGCTGATCGCCATCGGCGCCTCGACCGGCGGGGTGGAGCGCATCCGCGACGTGCTGGCCGCCATGCCGGCCGATTGCCCGCCCATCGTCATCACCCAGCATATGGGGCCGAGCTACGTGCCCAGCTTCGCGGCCCGGCTCGACCGGCTGTCGGCGCCCACCGTCCGGGTGGCCGTCCATGGCGACCGGCCGGTCCAGGGGCTGGTGCTGATCGCCCCCGGCGACCGCCATCTCGCCATCGTCCGCGACACCGCCGGCTTCGTCTGCCACATCCAGGACACCCCGGCGGTCAGTGGTCACCGCCCGTCGGTCGACGTGCTGTTCGCCTCCGTCGCCAAGGCGGCCGGCGGCAATGCGGTCGGCGTCATCCTGTCCGGTATGGGCCGCGACGGCGCCATCGGCATGAAGGCGATGCATGAGGCCGGCGCCTTCACCATCGGCGAGCAGGAATCGAGCTGCGTCGTCTATGGCATGCCGAGGGCCGCCAAGGAGGCCGGCGCGGTCGCGGTCGAACTGCCGCTTACCCAAATCCCCGCCGAAATGCTGCGCGCCTTCGACGCCGTCGGCGAGCGCCCCCGCACCGCCTGATCCGACCGGGCATCCGGGCAAGGTTTCCCCGGGCAGAGTTTCTAAGGAGCACCAGTATGTTTACCCCCGCCTCCCCCGATGCCGTGCCCGCGACGCCGGACAATTTCCAGGACGGAGCCCAAGGCGGAAACGCCAAGGTCGCGGTCACTGCGGAGCTCCTGTCGACATGGCTCGGCTTCGCCGATGTGCAGCGCCGCACGCTCGACGTCGTGCAGGGCGAGCTGACGCGGACCTCGAACCATGTGGAGACCTCCACCCTCGACCTGTCGGACCGCTTCCGCGAGCTGGCCCAGAAGGCGCTGGACCAGTCGGAACGGGTGGCCCAGATCGTCGCCATGGCCGGGTCGGTCGACATCGACGGCGAACGGGTGCCGCTCGACACGCTGGTCGTCGGCATGCAGGACGTCATCACCGACATGGTGACCAACATCGTCACCCTGTCGCGTCACGCCATGAGCATGGTCTATCTGCTGGACGACGTGCAGAAGGACGTGGCCGAGCTGGAGAAGTCGATCGGCGACATCGACGGCATCAACCGCCAGACCAACTTCCTGGCGCTGAACGCCACCATCGAGGCCAGCCGCGCCGGCGAGGCCGGGCGCACCTTCGCCGTGGTGGCGCAGGAGGTGCGCCACCTCTCCCGCTCCACCGGCGAGCTGGCCGAGCGCATGCGCAGCAAGGTCACCGCCGTGGTGAAGGGCGTCCGCAACGGCCACGACATCCTGCGCCAGATCGCCAACACCGACATGTCGCCGCAGATGCTGGCCAAGGAGCGCGTCGACAAGACGATGGACAGCCTGGTGGCGCAGACCAACCATTTCCAGTCGGTGCTGGAAACCGCCGCCTCGGTGTCGTCCGACATGTCCGCCACCATCGCCCATGTCATCACCGGCATGCAGTTCCAGGACCTGACCAAGCAGCGGATCGAGGCGATCAACGACAGCCTCGCCATCATGGGCGCCGGGCTGGGAGAGCTGGAAACCCAAATCCGCGCCCAGGTTCCCGCCGGCATCGGCGCGCGGGAGCCGGAGGAATGGCTGAACCAACTGATGGGTCGATTCACGCTGAGCGAGATGCGCGAGCGCTTCGTCCGCAAGCTGCTGCTGGAAGGCACCGCGCTGGATGAAAACGGTGTGCTCGACCTCAATGCCGCAGGGGGAAGCGGCTCCGGCGGTGATATTGAACTCTTCTAGCCCGGTGCGCCGGCCACCTGTACAGTGAACCACTTTTCCGGAAAGACGGGCCTATGGATTACGGCATAGAAGTGCGCGATCAGGAGGCGGTCGTCCGCCTGCGCGGCCGCCTGACCTTCAACGACCATGCAAAGTTGCGGACCCTGATCGGCGAGATGGGGCAGAACAAGCTCAAGCGCCAGGTGCTCGACCTGTCGTCGCTGGAGTTCGTCGATTCCGCCGGCATCGGCATGCTGCTGATCGCGCGGGAGGAAATGGATCGCGCCGCCAAGCAATTCGTCCTGCGGGGCGCCGCCGGTCAGGTGAAGCGGGTGCTGACCGTGGCGCAGATCGCCAAGATCGTTGCGATGGAGGACTGATCCCGGTGAACGACGGGACGACCCAGAGCCTGGCCCAGAGCAAGGCCCAGAGCAAGGCCGAAGCGGTCGGATGCCGCACCCGCTTCGCCGGCCTCGCGGCTCCGGGGATGCCGGCCGAACGGCTTGCCCGGCTGGCTCAGGCTCTGGGTCTGGCACCGGTTGCGGAGCCCGCCGGGCCGGCGGCGCTGGCCGTCCTGCTAACCGGATCGGACCCCGGCAGAAATGCCGACGAGCTGTGGCTTCCCCCGGTCGCCGCCTGGATCGAGCCGCCGGACGGCAGCGATGCCGCCGGGCTGGTCCCGCTGCTCACCGAAGCGGCGGGCAACGACCTCTACCTCAACCTGACCACCGCGACCGCCCATGACCTCCAACTCGGCGGGCGGCTGCTGGCCGCGCTGAACGCGCGCCATCGGCTGGACGGGGACCGCCGCGACGATCTGGAGCTGGCCCTGCACGAGGCGGTCAGCAACGCGCTGGTCCATGGCAACCTGGGCGTCTCCGGCATGAAGGAACTGAGCGCGCAGGAACTGGAACGCTTTTCCCGCGATCTGGGCGATCGTCTGGCCGACCCGACCCTGGCCGCCCGCCGCATCGTCATCGCGTTGCGGATCGATCCTGCGGAGGATGGCCCGGCGCAGGATGGACGGGCGCAGGATGGCCGGGCGTTGGCGACGGTGGAGGTCACCGACGAAGGCGAAGGCTTCACCCCCGGCCCGCGCACCAGTTCCGGCGCCTCTGGCCGCGGCCTCGACCTGATCGGCAACATCGCCGAAGAGCTGGAGATCGCAAATGGCGGCCGCAGCATCCGCCTGAGGTTCCGGCTGTGACCGCGGCGGGATGGCATGGCCCCGGCAGTGAGGCCGTGTCGGCGCCGCCGAACGGACTTGCCGATCCGCAGCGATCGGACGGCCGCGCCTGCGAATACCAGGACCCCGACTGCACAATCCTCGATTGCCCGATCCTGGTGGTGGACGACACCGCCTTCAACCGCACCCTGATCGGCGCCTTCCTCGCCGAGGCCGGCTTCCGCAGGGTCTCCTTCGCCGCAAGCGGGCTGGAGGCCCTGGCGATGATCGAGGCCGCCCTCCCCGATCTGCTGATCCTCGACATCATGATGCCGGGAATGGACGGGTTCGAGGTCTGCCGCCGCCTGCGCGCCATGCCGGAGACCGCCGACCTGCCGATCCTGGTGCAGACCGCGCTGTCGTCCGGCGAGGACCGCAACCGCGCCTTCGCTGCCGGCACCACCGATCTGGTGTCGAAGCCGCTGGAGCGCACCGAGTTGCTGGCCCGCGTGCGCATCCATCTGGAAGACCGGGTGCTGATCCGCCGTCTGCAGGCCTATCGGGCGCGGGTGGAGGCGGAGCTGGCCATCGCCCGGTCGATGCATGAGCACCTGCTGCCGACCCCGGCGCAATGCGACGCGGTGGCCGCCGCCGCCGGCTGTCGCCTGCGGGCCCACAGCGCGATCTCCCCCCATCTCGGCGGCGATTTGTGGGGGCTTCTGCCGCTCGGCGGAGGGCGCTTCGGCGTCTATCTGCTGAATGTCGCCGGCCGCGGGGTTTCGGCGGCGCTGAATGCCTTCCGCCTGCATGCCCTTCTGCAGGAGCTTGGACCCGTTCACGGCCAGGATGCCGCCGGTCTGCTGACCGCGCTGAACGACCGCGCCGCCGGGCTTCTCGCCGCGGGGGAAAAGGCGACCATGACCTATGGGGTGGTGGACGGCGAGGCCGGGCGCTTCATCCACGCTTCGGCAGACGGTGCGCCGCCGATGATCCTGGATGGTGACGGCGGGCCGCATTTCGGCCTGGCCACCGGCCTGCCGATCGGCATTGCCCCCGGCACCCGCTATCGCAGCGAAATGATGGAACTGCCGCGCGGCGGCGTGCTGGCGCTCTACTCCGTCGCCGTGCTGGAAGCGCTGGACTCCGGCGGAACCGGCATCGGGCTCGGCTGGATGATCGCCCGCGCGGTGGCGGAGGGTGAGGGCTTCGAGGCGGTGGTCCGCTCGCTGGCCTTCGCGCTGGGCAAGGCCAGCGGCGACGACCACACCTTGCTGTGGATCGAGCGGGAGACGGCGCCATGACCGGTTCGCCGCCACCCGGCCTGCTGCCGGTCGAGACGCGCGATGCCTTCGATGGGCTGGCCGGCGCCCGCGTGCTGGTCGTCGACGACAACCGCATCAACCGCCATCTGCTGCTGGCATTGCTGGAGCGCGGCGGCATCACCCTGATCGAGCAGGCGGAAGATGGGCATGACGCCCTGGTCCGGATCGAGCGGTTCAAGCCCGACCTCGTGCTGCTCGACCTGATGATGCCGCAGATGGACGGGTTCGAGATGTGCCGGCGCCTGCGCGCCGATCCGCGCTGGAAATCGCTGCCGGTCCTGGTGCAGTCCAGCCTGAACCGGGCGGAGGATCGCGCCCGCGCCTTCGCCGCCGGGGCGACCGATTATGTCACCAAGCCGATCAACGCGGTGGAACTGCTGGCCCGCGTCCGCATCCATCTGCGCAAGCGCACCATGCTGCGCGACCTGCAGCAGTATCACAGCCGCACGGAAGCCGAGCTGGAGCTGGCCCGCGCCATGCAGGCCCGGATGCTGCCCGGCCCCGACCGGCTGGCGGAGCTGGAGGCGGCGACCGGCATCGCCATCCACACCCATTTCGCCCCCTCGTCCGAGCTGGGCGGCGATTTCTGGGGAATCGAACGGCTGCCGGATGGCCGGGTCGCAACCTATCTGGTCGATTTCTCCGGCCATGGCGTCGGCGCGGCGCTGAACACCTTCCGGCTGGACGCCATCTGTCGCCAGATCGGCAGCACGGAGCTGAGCCCGGCGGAGTTCCTGGCCGCCGTGAACCGCCGGCTGTGCGGGCTGCTGCCCTGCGGCCAGTTCGCGACGATGCTGACCGGCGTGATCGACCCGGCGGCCGGCCTGTTCCACTATGCCTCGGCCGGATCGACGGCGCCGATGATGTGGCATCCCGGCGACGAGGCGCCGCGGCTGGGCGACGGCAGCGGGCTGCCGCTCGGCCTGCTGGCGTCGGCCAGCTACGACAGCCGCGTGCTGCCGATGCCGCCCGGCGCCCGCCTGTTCCTCTATTCCGACGCCGCCATCGAGATCCCGGTCGGCGGCGAGGACAGCCACGAGGTTCTGGACGAATACGGTCTCGCCACCCTGTTCGCCCGCCGTCTGCAGGAGCCGGACGACGCCGCCCTGCTGTCCGGCCTGCTCGGCGACCTGAAAGCGACCGGCCCCATCGACGACGACCTGACGGCGCTGCTGCTGACGCGGCGGAAATAACACCGCGTGCGGGAGGGATCGCATTGGCGAGCTAACGGCTGAAAAGCAAAAAGGCCGCTCCCGAGGGAGCGGCCTTTCGCGTTCGGCGGGAGCCGACCGATCAGCGCGAGTAGAACTCGATGACCAGGTTCGGTTCCATCTGGACCGGGTACGGAACGTCGGCCAGCAGCGGGGCGCGGACGAAGCGGCCCTTCAGCGCGCTGCCGTCGACTTCCAGGTAATCGGGGATGTCACGCTCGCCGGAAGCGGAGGCTTCCAGGATCAGCGCCATCTGCTTCGACTTGGCGCGCACCTCGACGGTGTCGTTGTCCTTGATGCGGGCCGACGCGATGTTCAGGCGGCGGCCGTTGACCAGGATGTGGCCGTGGTTGATCAGCTGGCGCGCGGCGAACGGGGTCGGCGCGAACTTCATGCGGTAGACCACGGCGTCCAGACGGCGCTCCAGCAGGCCGACCAGGTTCTCGCCGGTGTCGCCCTTGCGGCGGACGGCCTCGGCATAGATGCGGCGGAACTGCTTCTCGCCGATGTTGCCGTAGTAGCCCTTCAGCTTCTGCTTGGCCATCAGCTGCAGACCGTAGTCCGACGGCTTCTTGCGGCGCTGGCCATGCTGGCCCGGGCCATACTCGCGCTTGTTCAGCGGGCTCTTGGCACGGCCCCACAGGTTGACGCCAAGGCGGCGGTCGATCTTGTACTTGGACTCTTGACGCTTGCTCATAACTCTCAGGCCTCGTTGGACACGAGTTGATGTTGTCCCGGTAGTTCCGTCCGCCTTGCTACAGGCGGCGGACGGGGCGTCAAAGATTGCGCGCGCCCGCTTTCCCAGGAGGTGAAGGCGCGCACAATACCCATTGACGGGCCGGAGTCAAGCCTGACGGCATATCCGGAACCTCTTGCGCACGCCCCTCCTTTGCGCTCCCCTTCCCGGCACAAGATTCGGCAGGCAGGAATAAGCGCGATGGAACGGGTGGAGTGCGTGGTCGTCGGGGCGGGCGTGGTCGGGCTGGCCGTGGCGCGGCGGCTGGCGCAGGCCGGGCGCGAGGTGATCGTGCTGGAGGCGGCGGACGCCATCGGCACCGGCACCAGCTCGCGCAACTCCGAGGTCATCCATGCCGGCATCTATTATCCGACCGGCAGCCTGCGCGCCCGGCTGTGCGTACCCGGCCGCGACGCGCTCTATGACTATTGCGCCGCCCATGGCGTCGAGCATCGCCGCGTCGGCAAGCTGATCGTCGCGACGGAGGAGAACCAGTTGCTCAAGCTGGCCGCGATCCGCGCCCAGGCCGCCGCGAACGGCGTCACCGACCTGACCGAGATCGATGCCGCCACCGCGCGGGCGTGGGAGCCCAACCTGCGCACCGTCGGCGCCTTGCTGTCGCCCTCCACCGGCATCATCGACAGCCATGGGCTGATGCTGGCCCTGCTGGGCGACGCGGAGGAGGCCGGGGCGATGCTGGCGCTGCTGAGCCCGCTGACGCGCTCGCACCGAACCGCCACCGGCTTCGAACTTGAGGTCGGCGGGGCGGAACCGATGCGCATCGCCTGCTCCACCCTGGTCAATGCCGGGGGCTTGGGCGCCTGGGGCGTGGCGCGCGGGCTGGAGGGGCTGGATGCCGCCCATGTGCCGCCGCGCGTGCTGGCGAAGGGCAATTACTATGCGCTTGCCGCCGGCCGCTCCCCCTTCTCGCGGCTGGTCTATCCGGTGCCGGTCGAGGGCGGGCTGGGCGTCCACCTGACACTGGACCTCGCCGGACAGGCCCGATTCGGTCCCGACGTGGAATGGCTGGGTGATGTGGAGGGCAGCGTTGATTACGCCGTCGATCCCGCCCGCGCCGACTCCTTCTATGGCGCGGTGCGCGCCTATTGGCCGGGGCTGCCGGACGGCGCGCTGGTGCCGGCCTATTCCGGCGTGCGGCCGAAGCTGAGCGGGCCGGGGCAACCGCAGGCCGACTTCCTGATCCAGGGGCCGGACACCCATGGGGTGGACGGTCTGGTCAACCTGTTCGGCATCGAATCGCCGGGCCTGACCTCCTGTCTGGCCATCGCCGACGCGGTGGCAATGGCGCTTGGCGAGGCGCCTGAAATTCTTAACCATTCCCGAGGCTCACAGGGTTCTTGACCGCGACCTCGGCTCTCCCAATCTATAGGCATGGCGGCGCCGGCCGATGCTGGGCCGCCGACCCGCCGGGCGCCGGAAACGGGCCCATCTTCCGCAACTCGCTCCCGTCGTGAGGAGGATGCGTCGTGACGACTCGCCTTTCGCTCTTCAACAGCCCGCTGCTGCTCGGCTTCGACCAGTTCGAGCGCACGCTCGACCGGATCGCCAAGAATTCGGCCGAAGGCTATCCCCCCTACAACATCGAGCAGATCGGCGACGACGGGCTGCGCATCACGCTTGCCGTGGCCGGCTTCACCTCCGATGACCTGTCGGTCCAGATCGAGGACAACCAGCTGGTCATCCGCGGCCGCCAGACCGACGACAAGTCGCGCGTCTACCTGCACCGCGGCATCGCCGCGCGGCAGTTCCAGCGCAGCTTCGTCCTGGCCGAGGGGATCGAGGTGGTGGGCTGCTCGCTCGACAACGGGCTGCTCAACATCGACCTGACCCGCCCGATGCCGGAACCGAAGGTCCGCACCATCAAGATCGAGCAGCCGAAGAAGGCCGCCGGCGGCGCCATGCCCCGCACCATCGACGTGTCCGCCGATGGCCGGGACGACTGATCGCCTGAAAGCCCGATCGCCGGAAAGTCTGATCCAGGTCACAGCCTTCACCCCCGTTCTCCGACACTCTACCCCCGACACTCTGCACGCGCGGTCGCCCATGACGGGGAGCCGCCGGGAGATCACGATCATGATGAACGATACCCACACCCAGCTGCGCCAGCTGTCGCCCCAGGATTTCGCCAGCTTCGGCCTGGGCGACGTGGCCTATGTCCGCCCGGTCGAGATGGACGGAACCGCCGCCTTCGCCATCCACGCCGCCGACGGCACGCCGCTGAGCGTGGTGGCCGACCGCGAGCTGGCCTTCGCCGCCATCATCCAGAACGACATGGAGCCGGTCAGCGTCCATTGACCGGTTCGGCCGGGGCGCCGCCGTCATCGGCGGGCACCCCCGGCCGGTTGCGCTGCAATCCGCCACATCTCGATCCTTGTCAGCCCTGACTCCTGCTGTAAGGTGCGCTCTGCGATAATCGCCGAGACAAGACGCGAAGAGGCAGTGGGGGACGGTCGGTTGGACGGCGGGGCAAGCGAAACGGCGGCGGATACGAAGTCCGCTCCCGACACGGAAAAGCGCAGGGCCTGGGATGACGAGGCGCGCGATTCCCTTCACATCCTGCCCTTGTCGGCGATCCCGTTGGAAACGCCCGGCTTGCAGCATGCGCGCCTGATCAAGAATGTCCGGCTGCAGACGGTGGTGGAGATGTTCCGCGATGCCCAGACCGGCAGCGGGCAAGTCTCCCCCCGCCACATCCCCGCTTATTTCGAATCCTACAAGGACGAGGTCGAACGCGATCTGGTGAAGCTGGAGAAGATCGGCGCCGCCTCCAGCTTCGACGTCTATTCCTCGCGGATCGAGCTGCGGCGGCTGAACATCGACGTCAACAATGTCGAATCGCTGACCCTGTCCGACCGCAAGAAGGCCGAGCTGACCAACTACATGCGGGTCTTCACCCGGCCGCTGATGGAATATGTCTATGGCACGGAGGAGCTGCAGGTCTCCGACGTGACCGACATCATCCAACTGTTCGCCAACCCCAACCGGGACGAGGCTCTGCGCAACCTGCGCATGATGGCCGACCGGCTGGACATTGGCCTGGGCGAGATCCCGCAGTTTCTCGAGGAATACGGCGACGTCTTCCTGTCGCTGGCCTATTTCCGCAAATGCCTGGACGAGATCGTGCCGGAGGTGCAGCGCTTCGTCGGCTGGATGGGCGAAATCCGCAGCTCCGCCGAGGTCAAGCGCGACCCGCGCCAGATCAGGATGCTCGACGACATCGCCCGCGACCTGACCGACATCTCGACCTCCATCACCGGCCGGTTCGAGAGCTTCGACAACCGATCGAAGGACTTCTGGAGCGACATCAACGCCGACACCTTCCGGTCGATCCGCGAACTGATCTCGTCCCACCACGTCACCATCGGCGGGGTGCTGTGCGGTCTGGCGGTGAAGATGAACCTGTGGAAGCACCGCTTCGCCCGCGGCGGCGGCGGCCCCAACCGGCGCATGGAGTTCGTGAAGTCGGAGATCCTGCCCGGCCTGTCGCACATCAAGGCGCTGGAACAGTCGGCGCGGACCGGCCACCTGTAGTTGCCGGCCGCTCTCCGCCCGATCCCCACCCGCCTTCAATCCATCGACAGCATCTTCCCCATGCCGTTGTCCAGCAGGATGGTGGCGAACAGCGTCAGGATCGGGATCAGAAACATCAGCCCGATGACGCATCGGACGATCAGGTCCTTGCGTCGGGCGGAGCGGCACAGCGGGCAGTCGTCGGGACCATGCCCGTAATCGGACCCGCAATAGGGACAGGCTGTGGTGTCGACCATGGCAGACGGGCTTTCAGCATGGGCGGGAGGCCCTGGAACCAAGTCCATTCTGGACCCGCGTCCCCGCCCGACGTCATGAAATCCCTGTCATACTTAAGGCTTTTCCCGTCCTGTGGCGGGCCAGCCGCTCAGGCCGCGCGATCCATCGGCACCAGCCCGGCGACGCTGCGGCCGAACTGCGCCGCGAACCGGTCCCGTTCGGCCCCGGCCAGGGTGAAGGTGACATGCAGACGGCCGGCAGCACCGCGTTCCAGAGCGCGCACGACGGCAGGCACCGGCTCCAGCCCCGGCAACGCGACGCGCAACGCGGTTCCCTCGGCCAGTCCACTCCCCACCAATCCGCTCCCCACCAATCCGCCCCATGCCTCCTGCGGCAGACCGCTCAGCTGGGCGCCGCCTTCCGAGGCGTTGTCGACCGTCACCGGCAAGTCGCGCCCGCCCACCGTGATCCGGCCCGGACGGTTCAGCGGGTAGCGCGGAGCGGCGCGGCGGTTCACCTCCGGCGTCGCCGTGCGGATCGCCTCGATCAGGACGCGGCGGAGCTGGTCGATGCTGGTGGCGACGCGGGTGGACAACGCATTGACTTCGCTCGCGCGCTCGCCGGTGGCCGTGGCCTCCTCAGACACTGCGGCGATGCGGGTCGCCACCTCCTGCGCGGCGTTGGAGGTCTGGACGACGTTGCGGGCGATCTCGCCGGTCGCCGCCTCCTGCTCCTCGATGGCGGCGGCGACGGTGGCCGATACCGTTTCGACCCCGCGCACCCGCTCGGCGATGGCGCGCACGGCATTCACCGCCTCCGCGGTGGTGGCCTGGATGGCGGCGATCTGGCTTTCGATCTCGTCGGTCGCCCGCGCGGTCTGGCCGGCGAGCTGCTTCACCTCGCTCGCCACCACGGCGAATCCCTTGCCCGCCTCGCCGGCCCGCGCCGCTTCGATGGTGGCGTTGAGCGCCAGCAAATTGGTCTGGCCGGCGACGTCGTTGATGAGGTCGGTCACCTCGCCGATGCGGGTCACCGCCTCCGCCAGCCGCTGGATGGTCTCCTCCGCCCGGACCGACGCGCCGACGGCGTCGCCGGTCATCGTGGTCGCGGTGCCGATCTGGGCCGCGATCTCGCGGATGGAGGCGCTGAGCTGCTCCGACGCGGCTGCCACGGTCTGGGCGTTCGACAGCGCCTGGGTCGCGGCGGCGGCGACATTCTGGCTGTTGTCGCTGACCGCACGGGCCGATTCGGCCATGCGGGTGGCATTGCCGGCCATCTGGCTGGTCTGGCTGGCGACCACGTCGACGGCGTTCGACGCCTCGGTCTCCACCGTTTCGGCCATGCGCAGCAGGGCCGCCTGCTTCTCGCGCTCCGACCGCTCGCGCTCCTCGTCGCGCAGACGGCGCAGGCGCTCGGCCTCCTCGGCATTCTGCTTGAAGACGTTGAGCGCCTGCGCCATCGCCCCCACCTCGTCGCCACGGTCGGCGCCGGGAATGGCGACGGTGAGGTTGCCCTGGGCCAGCGTCCGCATCGCCACCGTCAGTTCGCCCACCGGCCGCACCACCCGGCGCCGGATGCCCAGCACGCCCAGCACCACGACCGCCAGAACCAGGGCCGACACGCCCCAAACCGCGGTCATGAACAGGTTCTCGCGGCCGGCGGCATAGACCTCCGTCTCGCTGTTGTAGCGGGTGGTGTCCTCGACGATCCGGTCGACGACGGCGCGATGGGCGGCATAGGCCTCGGCGATGACCGCGTAGGAGGCGCGCGCCGCGGCCTCGTCCTTGCGGGCCAGCGCCGGCAGGAACCTCGTCTCGATCTCGCTCCAGAAGCGCATCACCGGCGCGTGGGAGGTCCGGGTCAACTGGTCGACCAGCGCCGGCTCGAAGCCCTCCTTCAGCCAATATTCGTGCCGCTCGTCATAATCCTTGCGCAGCTGCGCCAGCCGCGTGCGGCGCTGTCCGACCGACGCCGGGTCGTTCATCGCCAGCGTCGCCTCCAGATAGGCTTCGATCACATATTCCGGCGGCGGCAGGATGTCGGCGATCAGGTCCTTGCCCAGGACGATGCGCTGGTAGATCGGCCCACCCACCTTCAGCTCGCGGATCGCCAGTGCGCCCGTGACGACCACCGCCAGGAAACCCAGCGTGACCGCCACCCCGAACAGATTGGTAAGCGCGGCAATCCGGAGGTTTTTCAGCATGGTGCAACCCCTGCGCAAAGACGACGGCATAGGGTTGCTTCTCAAAATAAGTCTAATATGACAAGCAAAAAACTTGCTCGATTATCGGCACTATTGGAAATGATGTTTCGTTAAGCGCTTTGCATACGGATTGTGCAGGGTCTGCGCAAGGGGCGACCAAAGAGCTGGACGTGATCTCAGGTCAAGACCAAGGTGCCGACCCAGCCGACCAGGGCAAGAATCACCAGCATCACCAGCAGAGCCACGATCACGGCATTGGTGCGCCGAATCGAACGACAGCGCGGGCACCCCTCCTCGGCGGCGGGATAGCGGTGGGCGCAACGGTCGCAGCGGACGGTCTGGTCGGTTGCGGTCTGGTCCGACATCGGCGGGTTCCATGGGGTCAAAGGGCGGTAACGCCGCATGGATAGCACGCCCGCCGCCGCACCGCAGCGTCGATGAGCGGCGGCCGGGCGCCGTCGCCGGTGGGGCGAAATGCCGCATCAACCGGCCGGACGCCCATCAATCGGCTGCGGTGGTCTCCACCGGCGGCACGGCGCGCAGTTCGGTCGCCTGCAAACGGCGCGGGCTGTGGTCCAGCGGTTCCAGCAGCGGCATCTCCGCCCCTTCCGGCGCGGCGTGCAGGTCGCGGAAGCGGCGGGCGCTGACCAGAACCCGCGACTCCAGCGTCCCCACCGCGCTGTTGTAGCAGCCGACGGCCTTGTCCAACTGCCCGCCCAGCTTTTCCATATGGCCGCCCAGGTCGGACAGCCGTTTGTAAAGCTCGGCGCCCAGCGCACTGATTTCGCGGGCATTGTCGGCCAGCCGCTCCTGCCGCCAGCCATAGGCGACGGCGCGCAGAAGCGCGATCAGGGTGGTCGGTGTCGCCAGGATGACGCGGTGGTCGATGCCGGCCTCGATCAGCGCCGGGTCCTGCTCCAGCGCCGCGGAGAAGAAATTCTCGCCGGGCAGGAACAGCACGACGAATTCCGGGCTGTCGTCGAACTGGTCCCAATAGCCCTTGGTGCCGAGCTGCTTCATATGCTCGCGCACATGGCGGGCATGGCGGACCAGACCGTCGCGCCGCGCCACCTCCTCCACCGCCTGGATGCCGTCCAGATAACCTTCCAGCGGCGTCTTGGCATCGACCACGATGGTCTTGCCGCCGGGCAGCGTGACGATCAGGTCAGGGCGCAGCCTGCCGCTGTCGACCGACACCTGCTCGACGAAGTCGCAATGGTCGAGCATGCCGGCCATTTCGCAGACCCGGCGCAGCTGGATTTCGCCCCAGCGCCCGCGCGCCGCCGGGGTGCGCAGAGCACGGACGAGGTTGCCGGTCTCCGCCCGCAGCTGGGTCTGTGTTTCGACCAGCGACAGCACCTGCTGCTTCAGCCCCTCATAGGCGCCGGCCCGCGTGCTTTCCAATTCGCGGATCTGGCGGTCCATCGCCTCCAGCGACTGGCGCACCGGGTCGACGATGGCGGCGATGGCGGTCTGCCGCTTGTCCAGGTCGCCCTTCGCCTGCTCCTGGAAGCCGGTCAGCGTCTCCCGCGCCAGATCGAGGAAGCTGCGGTTGTTCTGGTGCAGCGCCTCCGCCGACAGGGCCTTGAAGCTGTCGGCCAGCGCCGCCTGGGCGCGCTCCAGCAGCGCCATCTTCTCCGCCGCGGCGGTGCGCTCCGCCTCCAGCCGGGTGGACATCTGGGCATGGCGTTCGCGGGCGTCGGCGACCTCGCCATGCAGACGGGCGATCTGGTGGTCGCGCGCCTCGATCTCCTCGCGCAGATCGTCCTCGGTCCGTTCGGCAAGGTCGAGACGGGTGGCGAACTCCGCATGCAGGGCGGCGGCGGCGGCTTCCGCCCGTCCGGCGGCGGCGCGCATCACCGCCCAGGCGACGGCGGTGCCCAGCAGCAGGCCGGCCACCAGCCCGACCGCCAGCGAAAGGCCGTCAATCACCATCCCGTTGACCAGGAACTGCGTCACCCCGACTTCCCTCACCGTCTGAGACGGGCACAGCCTATCGGAACGAATCGCGAATTGGAACGGGGCACGAACGGACAGGGAGCCGCACCGGCCGAGCCGCCGCTTTCCCCGCTTGCCCAACCAAGGATACGGCGCCATATCGGAAGCCATGCCGAACGACACGCTCCCCGACAACAATTCCCCCGATTGCGGCCCCGACTGCGGGGGACCGCGCGTCCGCGCCATTCCGCCCGGCGAGGATCGCGAGCGGCTGATGTGCCCGGATTGCGGCTATATCGCCTACCAGAACCCGCTGATCGTGGTCGGGGCGGTGGCGACCTGGGAGGATGGCCGCATCCTGCTCTGCCGCCGCGCCATCGAACCGCGCAAGGGCTTCTGGACCCTGCCCGCCGGCTATATGGAAGAGCGCGAGAGCACCCGCGACGGCGCCGCCCGCGAAGCCTGGGAGGAGGCGCGGGCGCGCATCGACATCGACCATCTGCTGGCGATCTACGACATCCCGCGCATCAGCCAGGTCCAGATGATCTTCCGCGCCCGGCTGCTGTCCCCCGATGTGGAACCCGGCCCAGAGAGCCTGGAGGTCGGCCTGTTCGCCTGGAAAGACATCCCCTGGAGCGAGCTTGCCTTCCCCACCGTCGTCTGGGCCCTTCGCGAGCATCATGAGCGGCTCGGCCAGTTGGACTGTGCCCCGGCGGTCAATCCCACGCCCGATGCGCTGGCGCGGTGGGAGAAGATGCTTTAAGGCGTGCCTGTCTTCTCCGTCGGGAATTTCGCCACCAGCTCCTGCTCCGCCCCGTCGCGGCGGATGGTGAGCGGCAGCCAGGTGCCCGGCGCCTGACGGCGGATCACCGCCACCAGATCGGCCGGTGCACGCACTGGCGTTCCCGCGGCGACCAGAATGCGGTCGCCGGTGCGCAGGCCCGCCGCCGCCGCCACGCTGCCGTCGCCGACCGCCCCGACCGTGATCCCTTCCGGCCCGGGGTCGAGCTGCACGCCCAGTTTGGGGCGTTGCGGTTCGGCATCCTCCCGCGCCGGCCCCAGGCCGAAGACGGCATCGGCGATGCGGCCGTCCAGATCGTCGCAGTCGCGGTCGGCGTCCCACGGCAGCAGCACGACGGCGTCGCGAATGCCGAGGTCGGCCAACTGGTGCGGCACGCCGTCCCGCTGGGCCACATGCCCCTCCCCCAGAATGCCGATCACGCTGCGGCCGGTGGCGCGGCGAGTCTCGGCGATCTTCTCCGCCATCGCGCGGTCCCAGACGCCTTGCGCCTCGATGAAGCGCTGGGCAGCCTTGTTGGGGGCATCGTCGGGCGCGGCGGCGCGGGCTTCCGAGTGGTCGTGCGCCGCCAGCGTCTCGGTCAGGCGGTTGCGGTAGGCCTCGGTCGGCAGGGCCGGCGTGCCGACGCCCTCGCGATCCGCCTCCGGGATGGCGGCCCAGCCATTGCGGGCGGTGCGGCTGACCAACGAGCGTTCCACATTCAGCGCCACCACCGGCAACCGGTGCAGACGGGCAAACTGCAGGATCGGCAGATAGAATTGCGGATCGAAGCCCCAGACGCTGCGCCAGTCCGTCTGCTTCAGGAACTCGCTCTCCGTCAGTTCTCCCGCCACCCAGCGGTCGAGCACCGGCTGCAGCCGGCGCGGCAGCATCTCCATCCCGACGGCAAGATCGGGGTTCAGCGCGTGCAGCCCGGCCAGGGTATGAAGCTGCCAGCGGTGATGGTCCGGCTTGTCATGCTGCTCCCCCAGCAGGACCACGGGCGCCTCGGCGATCCGGCGCAGCAGCGGCACCGGCTCTACCGCCGTTCCGGTGCCGTCCGCCCAGACGCCGGGCGGCACGCAGCCGATGCGCGCGGCGTCCTCGGCCTTGGCCTCCGTGGTCCAAGCGGTGGGAGCGCTCAGGAACAGCGCCGCGACGGTCAGCAGGGCGATGCGGCGGCGCGGAACGGCGGCGGCGGGACGGAAGGGCTGGCGCGGCAAGGGCTGGCTCCGTCGGTGCGGGGATTGCGCCAAGGTTGGCGCTGCCGGACGCAACGTCAATGGACAAAGCCGGCGATTGCGTCGTTCAGTCGCGCCCAACAGCGAATGGGCGGCCGGCATACTGGCGGATGACAGGCGAAGCGGCGGCGGGTAGGATCGCCGCAGGCGGTGGACCACCGGCAGATGGGGACCGGCAGATACGGGAGCGCCCGGCTCCCGCATCCGTAACCCCGAGGCCGTTCCCAGGGCGTCCGCCTTCCCCGCCGACCGCAATCATTCGTGAAGCGCAGCCCCCCATGCCGCACCGCAAAGTCGTCATTCTCACCGGCGCCAGCCGGGGTATCGGACACGCCACCGTCACCCGGTTCAGCAACGAAGGCTGGCGCGTGATCTCCTGCTCGCGCGAGGAGGTGCCGGACCATTGCCGGCGCGATCCCAACTGGACCCACCACATCCCGGCCGACCTGTCGGACCCGGCCAGCCGCGCCGCCTTCGTGGAGGAGGCGAACAAGGCGCTGGACGGCGCGCCGCTGCACGCCCTGATCAACAATGCCGGCATCTCGCCCAAGACCCCCATCAAGGAGCGGCTCGGCTGCCTGAACGGCTCGATCGAGGGCTGGCACCGGGTGTTCGAGCTGAACTTCTTCGCCGCCCTGGTGCTGGCGCGCGGCTTCGCCGCCCCGCTGTCGCGGGCGAAGGGGGCGATCGTCAACGTCACCTCTATCGCCGGCCATTCGGTGCATCCCTTCGCGGGATCGGCCTACTCGACCTCGAAAGCGGCGCTGTCCGGCCTGACCCGCGAAATGGCGGTGGAGTTCGCGGAGATCGGTGTCCGCGTCAACGCGGTCGCCCCCGGAGAGATCGAGACCGCGATGACCGGCCCGGAATACGACGTGCTGATCCCGCGCATCCCGCTGAAGCGTATGGGCACACCGGAGGATGTCGCCGCGGTGATCTTCTATCTCTGCGGACCGGACTCGGCCTACGTGACCGGCACGGAGACCTTCATCACGGGCGGGCAGCATCTGTTTTGAGGGTGGCTGCCGCGCTTGCCCCCTCCCCATCCCTCCCCCTCTTCGAGGGAGAGGGGGCAGGACCTTTGTCGGCATGAACGGTAACGCGAAGCAGCGGCGGTCCCCTCTCCCACCAAAGGTGGGGGAGGGTTAGGGAGGGGGCCTCCGCAGCCGCCACCCCGCCCAACCGGCCCCCTACTTCCCCGCCCGCCAGGCGATCAGCCGCCGCGCCGCCTCGGCGATGGTCGCCTCCGACCCGGCGAAGCTGAAGCGCAGGAAGCGGCGGCCGCGGGCGGTGTCGAAATCGATGCCGGGGGTGCAGGCGATGCCCGTCTCCTCCAGGATCTGCTTCGCCAGCGCCTCGCTGTCGTCGGTCATGTCCGACACGTCGGCATAGATGTAGAAGGCGCCGTCCGCCGGAGCCATCTTGGTGAAGCCCGCCTTCGGCAGCTCCTCCAGCAGCAGCGCGCGGTTGCGGGCATAGCGGGCGACGTGGCCGTCCAACTCCTCCGTACAGTCGAAGGCGGCAACCGCCGAGACCTGACTGAGCGTCGGCGCGGAAATGAACAGGTTCTGCGCCAGACATTCGACCGAGCGCAGCAGATCGTCCGGCACGATCATCCAGCCGAGACGCCAGCCGGTCATCGAGAAATATTTGGAGAAGCTGTTGACCACCAGCGCCTGATCGTTCACCTCGGCGGCGGTCACCGCGTCGGTGCCATAGGTCAGGCCGTGGTAGATCTCATCCGACACCATGCGCACGCCGTTGGCGCGGCACCAGTCGGACAGGGAGGTCAGTTCCTCACGGCTCAGCATCGTGCCGGTCGGGTTGGCCGGGCTGGCGACGATCAGGCCCTGCACCGGCTCGTCCAGGGCTTCCAGCAGCTCGACGGTCGGCTGGAAGCGATGCTCCGGCCCGGTCGGCAGCTCCACCGGGACGACGCCGGCGGCGGTCAGGGTGTGGCGGTAGGCCGGATAGCTGGGCGACGCCATCGCCACCCGGTCGCCCGGATCGAAGGCGGCGAGGAAGCCCAACTGGAAGGCGCCCGACGACCCGGTGGTGACGACCACGCGGCGCTCCGGCACATCGACGCCGTAACGATCCTTGTACCACTTGGCGATGGCCGCACGCAGCGGCGGGATGCCGAGCGCGCCGGTGTAGCCCAGCGGGTCGGCCCCGACCACCGCGGTGGCCGCCGCCTGCACCACGCCCTTCGGCGCGCCGGTGGAGGGCTGCCCCACCTCCATGTGCAGGACCTCCAGTCCAGCGGCCTCGCGCTCGGCCGCGGCATGCATCACTTCCATCACGAAGAAGGGCGGAATCGCGCCCCGCTTAGAAACCTTGGGCTGCTTGCTCATGATTGTCCGTCTCTAACTTTCTTTGGCCGGGCTCTCTTTGGACGTGCCGTTTTCCGGCAGTGTCATTCCCGCTTGCGTTCGCTTTCGACCGTCAGCCCCAGGCTGCCAGCGCGCGGGTCGATTGCCGTCTGGCAATAGCGGACCCCATCCTCGATCGAAACCCGGCAACCGGCGAAGCTGACCCGGCCGGGGATGGATTGGGGACGGGCCGCCTGAATCTGCGGGGCGGTGGACTTGTCCTCCAGACCGGCCGGAAGGGCGGCCGACAGCAGTGCGGCCGGGCCGGCGGCCGGACCGTCGTCGCCGTTGGCGGTGCCGACTCCGGCGAACAGGGTGCGGCCGATGATGGAGTTGGCGATCAGCGCCGGCGCACCGAAGCCGCCGCGGTCAACCCCCTGGGCCACCAGCATGCCGGTGCCGGGGATGCCGCGGCCGGTGCCGAAGGGCGCCCCCTGGGTGAAGGCGCAGGCGGCGCCGTTCTCGTCGGGATCGATCACCATCACGCCGGCACCGGCGGCGGTCGCGCCCTTGCCGGTGGCGCCCAGCAGCTGGGCGGCGCGGGTGGCGCGCTCGCCCGGCGGCAGCGATGCCACCGCCTTCCAGGCCTGGATCAGGGCGGCGCCGGCCTCCGGCTCGTTCAGGTCGGGCACATGAAGGTCGGAGATGTCGAAGGGCACGGTCAGCGTTCCGGCGACGCGCGGCTGATAGGCGCGCAGCTGCGCCGGATCGATGCCGGTGCCCTGGGCGACCGTGGCGGCGAGTGGACCACTGTAGAAGGCGCCCACCCCCTGCCGGCGCAGGACCGACAGGGTCGCAGCCAACTCCGGCTGGCCGACCACCGCGCCGACGGCGGGAGTACCGGTGCCGAGGAAGCGGCGGCGCGTCTCCGAATCGGGCGCCAGCCGCCCGCCGAAAGCGGTCAAATCCTGCACCAGCGCGCGGCTGAGACCGGGGGAGAACTGGGCCAGCTGTTCGGCCGGGGAGATGACCTGCTCCCACCGCATCACGCCGGCGGAGGCCTGGACGGCGAACAGGCCGCGCGCCATGGCGGGCATGGCGGCGCCGCCGGCACCGGCCGGACGCGGCAGGAAATCGATGGTGCGCGCCTTCTTCGAGGCGGCATCGAACAACACGCAGACGCCGCCGCCGGCCAATCCGACGCGGGACGGCAGGCTGGCGGTCATCGCCAGCGCCATCGCCGCCACGGCGTCACCGGCCTTGCCCCCCTGGGCGATGATGTCGCGCCCCACACCGGCGGCATAGGGTTCGTCGGCGACGACGAAGCTCTGCACCGTGGCGTCGGTCTTGAACTTGGTGTTGACGCAGCCCGGCAGCAGTGATGCAGCTATGGCAACCGCGCCCAACCGTTGCCAGATTTGCAAGCGAGTGTGTCGCGGTCCGGAGTTCCGCCGGTCGCGCGCGGGAATCCGCTGTTCCAAGCCGGAGGTCGTCACGGTGCGCAAGCCCAGCAGGCTGGTTTCGGTCGTCGCCATCATGTCCGTTTGTCTGATGTCGCTGGTGTGGGGAGCGCCACCGGCGAGCGCGCAGCGCCGCTCGGAGATGCAAATCCTCAGCGACGCCGAGACGGACCATATCATCCGCAAGATGGCCCGGCCAATCTTCCAGGCGGCAGGCGTCGACCCGGATTCGGTGCAGATCCTGCTGATCAACGATCCGACGGTGAACGCCTTCGTCGCCGGTGGGCAGAACATCTTCATCCACACCGGGCTGTTGCTCGACGTCGACAATGCCGACCAGTTGCTGGGCGTGATCGCGCACGAAACCGGCCACATCTCCGGCGGGCATCTGGTGCGGGGGGCGGAGGCGATGGACAACGCCTTCCTCTCCTCGCTGCTCGGCATGGGGCTGGGCGTCATCGGCGGCCTGGCGTCACGCAATGCCGGGGCGGGTGCCGCCGGCGTCATGCTGGGCCAGCATCTGGCGGAGCGGAACTACCTGTCCTTCTCCCGCACGCAGGAGGCGTCGGCCGATCAGGCCGGCCTGTCCTTCCTGGAACAGTCGGGCATCTCCGCCAAGGGGATGGAAACCTTCCTGGAAAAGCTGGGGGTCGGCGATCCGCTGATGAACGACCGCGACGCCGGTTACCGCCTGACCCACCCGCTGACGCGCGAACGCATCGACGCGGTGAAGTCCTTCGTCTCCCGCTCCCACTACGCCAACGCCCATCTGCCGGCGGCGACGGAGGCCGATCTGCGGCGCATCCAGGCCAAGCTGTACGGCTATCTCGACCCGCGCGGCGCCCTGCAGCGCTACAAGGCGAACGATCCCTCGCCCGCCGCCCGCTATGGCCGCGCCTATGCCTATTTCCGCCAGGGCGACATCAAGCAAGCGACGCCGCTGATCGACGGGCTGATCGCCGACGAGCCGAAAAACCCCTACCTGTATGAGATGAAGGGCGACCTGATGCTGCAGACCGGCCGGGCGCCGGATGCGGCGGCTCCGTATCGAAAGGCGGTGGAGTTGGCTGGTTCCGAAGCCGGAACGATCCGCGTCTCCCTCGCCCACGCCCTCTTGGAACAGCATGATCCCCGTCTGGCGGACGAGGCGCTGAAGAACCTCCAGATCGCCGCCAAGGGCAAGGCGCAGTCCGCCTTCCTGTGGCGGCTGACCGCGCAGGCCTGGAGCATGAAGAAGAACGACGGCATGGTCGCCTACGCCACGGCGGAGGAAGCGCTGGCACGCGGCGACATGCCGATGGCCAAGGCGCAGGCGGAGCGGGCTGAGAAGCTGCTGCCCGCCGGATCGCCGGGCTGGCTGCGCGCCCAGGACATCCGCGGCCAGACCGGTGGCGGCGGACAGTAACGTCAGCAGACCGTAACGCAAAGCTGGGGGGGTCATATGACGAAAGCGTCCTTCCGGTAACGCAACGGTCACCGAACCGTCCCGGCCACGTCATCGCCGCTTGCTATTCCGCGGACATCGAGCGCGCCCCCATCCGTTTCGGGCGCGCGGTTCCGTCCACGGAGTACACCGCATGCCGTCCGTCCGTCCCCAGCCCTGGCATGGCCCCTGGCGCGGCTCCCTGCTCGCCACCGCGGCCCTTCTGTCCGCCAGCCTCGCCGCCTTCCCGGCTCTGGCCCAGGAGCAGCAGGCCAAGCGCTATCCCGCCACGCTCGCCGGTCATGCGGTGCTGCCGGCCGACACGCTGGTGCAGGCGCCGGCCGATGCCGGGCCGCTGTTTGCCAGCGCCGGCAAGTTCACCAACGCCGATCGCAAGCGCGTGGACGCCGTCGGCAGCATCCGCGCCACCTCCTTCGCCGCCGATCCCAAGGCACCGCGCGGGACGGAGATCATGCTGCCGGTCGCCGGTCAGGCGGTGCAGGGCTTCTCCGCCATCGTGCCGCAGGGCAACGGCGAGTTCCTGGCGCTGACCGACAACGGCTTCGGCAGCAAGGTCAACTCGGTCGACGCCCTGCTGATGGTCCACCGCGTCAAGCCGGACTGGCAGAGCGGCGCCATGCAGCGGCTGGAGACCATTTTCCTGCGCGATCCCGACCGCAAGGTCCCCTTCGCCATCGTCAACGAGAACAGCACCAGCCGTTACCTGACCGGCGCCGATTTCGACCCCGAATCGCTGGTGGTCCAGGGCGACCGCCTGTTCATCGGCGAGGAGTTCGGCCCCTATATCCTGGAGCTGAGCCGCGACGGCGTGGTCAGCGCGGTGCATGAGACGGTGATCGACGGCAAGCCGGCCCGCTCGCCCGACCATTACCGCAACAACGGCCTGCCGGCGGTCCCCGGTGCCGTCACCTTCGAGGTCCGCCGCTCCCGCGGGTTCGAGCCGATGGGCGTGTCGCCGGACGGCAAGACGCTGTACCCGTCGCTGGAAGGCCCGCTGTGGAACGCCGCCGCCAACGGCTTCGAGAACAAGGACGGCCACGCGTACACCCGCATCCTCGAGTTCGACGTCGCCAGCCGCACGTACACCGGCCGCTCCTGGAAGTACAGGCTGGAGGACAACGCCAACGTCGTGGCCGACATGGCGATGATCGACGCCGGCAGCGCCCTGATGATCGAGCGCGACGACAGCACCGAAGGGGCGAAGACCCAGGCCTGCCAGGGCGAGGCCAAGCCGGACTGCTTCAACGCGCCCGCCGCCTTCAAGCGCATCTACAAGGTCGACATCGCCGGGGCCGATGCCGAGGGTTTTGTCCGCAAGGTCGGCTACATCGACCTGACCGACATCGCCGATCCCGACCACAAGGCCCGTGCGGGGCAGGCGCCGGAAGGCCGCTTCGTCATGCCCCATCTGGGGCCGGAGGGGGTGAACGTCGTCGACGCCGACCACATCGTCGTCGTCAACGACAACAACCTGCCCTATTCCACCGGCCGGACCATCGGCAAGGCGGACGGCGACGAGATGGCGCTGCTGTCGGTGGGCGAGCTGCTGCGCGCCCGCTGATCGCCAAACGCAGATTACCGATCGCTAAAACGTGAGGTCCGGGCAGGCGCTTTGCACTTGTCCGGACCGGATTGTCGGTCCAGTGTGGGCGGCCTTCGGCCCAACTCCCTTCGTGTTTCGGAGACCGCCCTCATGCGCCCCGCCCTGCCGTTCCTGCGTTCCGCCCTGCTGGCCCTGCCCGTCGCGGCGCTGGCGCTGTCCGCCGCCGTCCCGGCCCGTGCGCAATCGGCGAGCTTCGACAGCACCCAGAAGACCGCCATCGAGAAGATCGTCCGCGACTATCTGATGGAGCATCCGGAGGTGATCCTGCAGGCCGTCGACGCCATGCAGGAACGCCAGAAGACGGCGGAGGCCGAACAGGCCCGCAAGGCCCTGGTGGAGAACAAGCAGGAACTGACCCGCAACCCCGCCGACCCGGTCGCCGGCAACCCGCAGGGCGACGTCACGGTGGTGGAGTTCTTCGATTACCAGTGCGGCTACTGCAAGGCGGTACAGGCCGATACTCAGTCGCTGATCAAGGGTGATCCCAAGCTGCGCTTCGTCCTGAAGGAATTCCCGATCCTGGGTCCGGCCTCCGTGGTCGCCTCCAAGGCGGCGCTCGCGTCCCGCGCGCAGGGCAAATACATGGAGTTCCACAATGCCCTGATGGCGCAGCGCGGCCAGCTGGACGAGGCCGTCATCATGCGGCTGGCCAAGTCGGTCGGGCTCGACACCGACCGGCTGAAGAAGGACATGGAGTCGCCGGACGTGCTGAAGGTGATCGCCGCCAACCAGGCGCTGGCCGAGAAGCTGAACATCCGCGGCACCCCGGCCTTCATCTTCGGCGACGAGCTGGTGCCCGGCGCCATCCGGCTGGACGACATGAAGCGGCTGACCGAAGCCGCCCGTGCCAAGGGCTGAGGCGGAGCGTTCGATGACCGGAATGACCGAGCAAACCAAGCCGTCCGCCGTTATCTTCGACGTCGGGCAGGTGCTGATCGAATGGGACCCGCGGCATCTCTATCGCGAGCTGTTCGACGGTTACGAAGACCTGATGGAGGATTTCCTCGACCGGGTCTGCTCCCCCGCCTGGAACCTGGAGCAGGACCGCGGCCGTCCCTGGTCGGACGGGGTCGCCCTGCTAATCGAGGAGCATCCGGACTGCGCCGAGCTGATCCGCGCCTATGACGACATGTGGGAACGCATGGTGCCCGGCCCGATTCCCGGCACCCCGGAAATCCTGGCGGAGCTGAAGGCCCGCGGCGTTCCCGTCTATGCCATCACCAACTTCTCGGTCGACAAGTTCGAACTGACGCGCAAGCGCTTCGACTTCCTGAACGGCTTCGACGGGATCATCGTTTCGGGTCAGGAACAACTGGTGAAGCCAGACCCGGCGATCTATCGGCGGCTGATGGATCGTTACGGTCTCGCACCGAAAGACTGCTACTTCATCGACGACAACCCCGACAATGTCGAGACGGCGCGATCGGTGGGAATGTCGGCGCACCTGTTCCTGGGCGCCGAGGCGCTGCGGCGCGATCTGGAGGCGGTGGGGCTGCTGTGAGGGGTGCACGCCGATTGCCCCCTCCCTAACCCTCCCCCGCGTTCCGCGGGAGAGGGAACTCCGCCGTCCTTTTGCGAAACTCCGGCAAAGCTCCTACCCCCTCTCCCGCGCAGCGGGGGAGCAACCATGTTGTTTTCATGGTGAGTGTGGCATTGCCTCCCATTCCTTGTTGTCTCGGACCATGGCATTGA